>DASXUJ010000024.1 GCA_036504895.1 Syntrophorhabdaceae bacterium | reverse complement strand
CCTCAGGAACTCGGGCAGGGGGTGGCTTACCGCCGAGTATTCCATGCTCCCCCGGGCAACCCACACAAGGTCCTCCAGGGAAGCGGTCCAGGGGAGAGTGGGCGGCAGGACTCACGAGATTCAAAGACTGATCGGCAGGGTATTGAGGGCAATCGTGAACCTCGATGCCCTCGGCGAGAAAACCATCTGGATCGATTGTGACGTAATCCAGGCCGACGGCGGCACGCGAACCGCGAGCATCACGGGCGCCTATGTGGCCCTTGTGGATGCCCTCTGGAACATGAAGAGAAGGGGCGTGGTCGATAAGGTCCCTCTCAGGGATTCGATGGCGGCCATCAGCGTGGGGCTCGTGCATGGAGAGGTGGTCCTTGACCTTTCCTATGAAGAGGATTCGAAGGCCGAAGTGGACATGAATTTCGTGATGACGGGAAAAGGCCTCCTCATCGAAGTCCAGGGGACGGCCGAGAAATCCCCTTTCACGAAAGAGCAATTCGACACCATGTACCAGTACGCATATAAAGGCATACACGAGATCACGCGGATCCAGAAGCAGGTCCTGGGCCCCCTGTTTCCTGCATAGGCTTAGCCATGGCTTGCCCGGCATCCACGCTCCGCATATGAAAAGCCTTATTATTGCCACCGGGAACAGGGGAAAATATCTTGAAATCGCCCATTTTCTCGCCGGCGAGTTCGACCGCTTTTACTCCCTCAATGATTTCGATGAAAAAGTGGCGATAGAAGAGGACAGTCTTCTTTACACGGAGAACGTGATAAAGAAGGCGCGAAAAATTGGGGACCGCTTTGCCATGGAGACCCTGGCAGACGATTCGGGGCTCGAGGTCGACGCCCTCGGAGGCCGTCCGGGCGTCCTCTCCGCCCGTTACGGAAATACGGACGAAGAAAGGGTCGACAGGCTCCTTTCGGAAATGGAGGGGGTTGAATGGGGGAAAAGGGGCGCCGTATTCAAGGCTTATCTCGCCTATTACCTCCCGGAGCGGGAAGTGAGCTATATTTTCTATGGCGCCCTGAACGGCATTATAACCCTGGAGAAGCAAGGGGACAGGGGCTTCGGATATGACCCCCTATTCTATGTGCCTCAGTTCGATAAGACCATGGCCGAGCTCTCCGTGGAAGAGAAGAACGCGGTCAGCCACAGGGGACAGGCTCTCCTCTCCTTCAGGAATTTCCTCAACCTCAAGTTCTATAAGGATTCAGTCATTTCCCACCTGTAAGAGGCACTTCAACGGCGGGCAGGCCGTCCCATTCCATCGACCGTTATTCCCGTTATTTTTCTTCTCCCTTTTTCGCGCCCGTCTTTCCTGCGCCCGCCTCTCCCTTTTCCTGTATCGATACCAGCTCCAATTCGAAGATGAGGGTACTCCTTGGCGGGATACGACCGAACCGGCGGTTGGCGTAGGCAAGGTCTTCCGGGACAAAGATCTGCCATAGAGAGCCCATCTTCATACGCTGCAGCGCCTCCGACCAGCCCTTGATCACCCCTTTTACCTGGATCACGGCGGGCTCACCCCTTTTCCGGCTGTTATCGAATTCCGTGCCGTCTATGAGAGTGCCCCGATAATTTACGGAGACGGTATCGTCCTCTTTGGGGACCGGTCCGTTCCCCTCACGGAGGACCCGGTACTGCAGGCCGCTCGGCAAAGTTACCACTCCTTCTTTCTTCCTGTTTTCGTACAGGAATATCTTTCCTTTTTCCAGATTGCGCGCCGCTCCCTCATCTGCACGCCGGTTTATGGTGACCATTACCTTCTTTCTCAGCTCCTTCAGGGTCTCGCTCATCCCCTGAGGGGTGAGAGCGGCCTCCTTGCCCGACAGACCATCCGTAATCGCGGAGATGAGAACCTCCCTGTCGATCTCCACGCCCTGTCGATGAATGCGGGCGCCGAATTCGTATCCGAGACTGTAGCTTTCCCTTGACTTCAGGCCTTCGGGAGGTTTATTGCCTTCGGCCCGGCACAGGGGGACAAAGAGGATAAGGGCAAGGCCGGCGAGACATATTTTCGTTACCATATACATCCTCCAATAGGATTTTTGCGGATATTATATACCAGGGCGTTGCCCGGCAACAGGGATAAATAAAAAAACCGGAGGGCGCACACCCTCCGGCTGTTATTCTTCTTGAATATTTACCTTACCACTTTGTACGGGCGCATCATCTCGTTGTCCTCATGGTCGATGATGTGGCAGTGCCAGACGTAGCCCGGTCCCTGGGTAGGATCGAAGCTGAAAAGGTTGCGGCCCGGCCTGGCCGTCCTCACGGGCGAGCTCGTGGGGGCGAACCTGACGAGGAGGCGTAGCACCTCGCCGGGCAGGGCCTTGGCCGTATCTTTCCATCCGCTCTCCCATGGGTCGGGTGCCCGCGTGCTGCCGGGGATCAGGTAAGGGGTAAGGGCAGGGTTTCCACCGAGCGCGCCGTCCCCGTTCGGCACATTATATGCCAGGGGAGGGCCGTAGCCGGGGCAGAACTGGCCGGCCACGCAGCCTGCAGGCAGGGGCGCCATGCCCGCGGTCCCGAACGCGGCTTCCCATGCGGCGGAATAACCGGTCACGGGGTCGTCGCTGTAGGCCTGCCTGTCAAGGATCTGGAACTGCACCAGGTGGGTATGCATGGGATGGGCATCCATGGTGAGGTTTATGATCTCCCAAAGCTCCGTCGAGCCGACCTGGGGGAGCTCGCTTATACCGTCCGCGGGAAAGAGGGGCTCGATATTGGCGGACATAAGGCCGTCGTAACTCGTATTGTTGACGAATACTTCATGGGGACCCCCTGCGGCTTCCCATTCTTTCAGCACGATCTGTCTTCTCTTGCTGATCGTCACACCCGGGGCCACGCTTCCCGCGCCATCCGTGAGGCGCACCGTCCTGACGGGACGCTTGCACCCGTTTGCGGCAGGATTGCAGCTTCTGTCGACTCCCTGAAGGGGAAGGGAGACATTGAACCGAAAGACCTTGTTCATATTGAGCTGGTTGGTGTCCACTCCCGGCACTAACCCGTTGGGGTAAGGGACCGGCGCATCGTTCATAACCGTTACGGTTTGCCCGGCAAGGCCGGTGAAATCGACGATCACGTAAATACGCTCTCCCGGCGCGATAAAGGCATTGCTCAGTTCCGCGGGGGCGTCGAGGTAGCCGTCATCGGAGCCGATCGCCCAGACCGGAGGAGCAGGCTCGCCGGCGCCCGTGTTGCCGAAGGTCATCCGCCAAAAGCGCGCGTTGGAGCCGTTCAGCACGCGGAAGAGATAGCGTCGTGGCTCCACGTTGAGGACGGGCCATGGCGCGCCGTTTACCATGACGACGTCGCCGATGAATTCAGGTATCCAGAAAGGGTGGATTGTGGGGTTCGGCGGCGCGCCGTTGAGGCATGGGTCGTCCGCGTTTCCTGTGCCGCATGCCGCCCCGCTGCCGTCAGGCCAGAAAAGCTGGGCATTCGTGTCGAACTGCCGGTCCTGGATGGCTGCTTCGATCTCATACGCGCCGGCAGGCAGATTCCTGGGTTCCTGCCCCGGGGCCCTGAGGAAATAAAAGGCGGCCATGCCGCTATAGACGTTGGTGCGGGTCGCGCCGAGGGCGTGATCGTGGAACCAGAGGGTCCCGGGCTCCTGCTGGTTTATGTACCTGTATATCGCCTCCCCGGGTCCGGGATAGCCGAGGGTATAAAAGTCGGAACCCCGTGCGCCGTTCGGGGAGAACCATTGTTGCGGGCCCCCGTCGAAGCCGGAGAAGGTCTCTGCCCCGTGAAGGTGCACGGCGGCAGGTGGTGAGCCGATAAAGGGCAATCCGCAGCCCGGCTCGGTGGGATCGTCTATACAGTAATTGTCATAAGGGGCGTTAAAGGGGTCTGCCCAGTGTATTGTCTTATCCACGGTCACCAGGCCCTGAACGAGTCCTGGGCCGGTCGGCTGGAGAGGATTGAAGCTCGGAAGGTTGTTTACGAATTTCATTGTGGCGGCAGCCCCTTTTCGGGCTTCCACCGTTACTGCGGGCCAATGCGCCGGTCCCAGGACGCGGCCCGTCCTGGAATCGGACATCTCGTACGCCCATACTCGCGTTTTCGGGGCAGGCAGAGGCAATACCTGCTGCTCCACCTCCTTCATGGTCACCGTGAGAAAGGGGTGGGCCAGGGCGTTTACCCTGGGCAGGGCTGCATTATAGCCGGGACCGAATATGGGAAGGCCCGTGGTGAACCCGATAGTCGGGAAAAGCGTATCCCCCGGCAGCCACGTCTGGGTCACGAGATTACTCGCACCCGCGCCCCCGGGTGAAGCCAGCATGAGAAAGGCCGGTAACAAAAGCCACAAAAACAATGCCGCGCGATTCTTCTTCATTGATCACTCCTCCATAGCGTAAGAAATTTGTGAGTTAAGCTTCTTCGTTATACGCCGGCTATCCGGGGGTATACCGGTCCCCTTGGGGAGTCGTAAGCTCCCTGTTCAGTATTCCATTGTGTAGCTAAAACGATTACATTGCGCAGAGGCAGGTGTTCACTGAACCTGCCCGCCAATGCGGTGTATATCCAAGATCCATGCCAGACTTCATCACAATTTTCCCGTTATTCCCCTTTTAATGGAAGTATGGAATACGTAAGCGGAATACTCGGGGACATGTAGTCAAAACGATGCGGCGAGCCTCCCATCTTTGTCTTGCAGCGCAATATGGGTGTCTTATATGGTGAGATGCAGTATTGCGGCAGGAGACATTATTTGGGTTCAATTTTGAACACCGGAATTGGGGGATAAAACGAAAGGAGACCGTTAGAGGTCTCCTTATAAAGGCTTGAAAATAGTCCCAAGGGGTTTCGAACCCCTGTTTCCGGCGTGAGAGGCCAGCGTCCTGGGCCACTAGACGATGGGACCGTAGCGATAATATTACCAAAAAACGTTTCTTTTATCCACTAAAAACGGTCCCGGCCTGTCTGAGGGTTTTGCCGGAGGGCACTAAAGGTAAGAGTTATAGCCCCTTGCGCCGTTTTACCAATTTTTCAAGCTCGACGGCAAAAAAGACAACCGAGGAGAGAACCAGGGTGATAGACAGCTCGGCGCCCGTGAGCGGGACCGTTTTGAACACGGGATTGAGGGCGGGAATATAGACCGTGGCCATCTGCAAAAGGAATGTGATCGCTACGGCGCCGGTGAGCCAGGCATTGGAGAAAAGGCCGGTGGAGAAAAGGGAGGTTCTTTCCGATCGTATGGCGAGGACATGGCCGAGCTGGGTCAGGCACAATACGGTGAAAACCATGGTCTGCCAATGAGCATGATCGGTACTGATCGACCAGGTCTGGACCAGAAGGGCGATTCCCGCCATGAGAAGACCTACCCATATTGCATGGATTCCGACGCCGCCGGCAAAGATGGTCTCCTTCGGGCTCCTCGGGGGCCTTGCCATTACGTCGCCCTCGGCGGGCTCCAGGGAGAGGGCCAGGGCGGGCAGGCCGTCGGTCACGAGGTTGATCCAGAGGATATGGATCGGCAGGAGGGGAATGGGGAGGCCCACGAGGGGCGCGAGAAAGAGGGTCCATATTTCACCCGAATTGGTGGTAAGAAGATATTTGATAAATTTTCGTATATTGTCGTAGATTTTTCTGCCTTCCGCGACTGCCTTGACGATGGTCGCAAAATTATCATCCAAAAGAATCATGTGGGCCGCTTCTTTCGAGACGTCCGTCCCTGTGATCCCCATGGCAATGCCGATATCGGCTCGCTTGAGGGCAGGGGCGTCGTTTACCCCGTCGCCCGTCATGGCCACGTATTGGCCCCTCTCCTGAAGGGCTTTGACGATTTTCAGCTTTTGCTCCGGAGCCACCCGTGCATACACCCGCAATTGCTCGACTCTGTCGCGAAGCGCTGCAGGGTCGAGCCGGTCCAGATCGCGTCCCGTGGTCACCGCCATTGAGCCTTCGCTGATGATACCCAGTTTGGTCGCAATGATTCTCGCCGTGAGCGGGTGGTCGCCAGTGATCATTACCGGTACTATGCCCGCCTCCCGGCACATGGCCACGGCCTGCTTCGCCTCTTCCCGCGGAGGGTCCATCATGCCCGCGATTCCGATAAGGGTAAGCCCCGTCTCCACCGTATCGGGAGACAGGACCTCCGGAATGGCATCCCACCTCCTCATCGCAACGGCAAGGACCCGAAGGCCCTGTCCGGCCATTCGTTCATTGGCACACCGCAAATCTTCGGGGTCCGCCTCAACTGGTCCCTTCGCGGTGAGGATATTGACCGATTTATCGAGGAAGGCGTCGATGGCCCCCTTGGTGAAGGCTATGTACCCCCCGTTCCATTTATGAAAAGTGGTCATGCACTTCCTTACTGAATCGAAGGAGATTTCAGCGACTCTCGGGTGCGTTGTCAGGAGGTCCTTCTTGTTGACCCCATGGAGTTTCGCAACGGCGACAAGGGCCGTTTCAGTGGGATCGCCCATGAGCCTGCCGTCCATGTCCTCCTCTACGTCATTACTCAACGCCAGGCCTTTCATGAAGATCTCCCTCAATTCTTCGGGGATTTCCCGCCCCGAAAGCCGGCCGGCCTCGAAAATGGTCTCATTGAGGTATACCTGCTCCACGGTCATCTTGTTCATGGTGAGTGTCCCGGTCTTGTCGGAGCAGATGTACGTCACCGATCCCAGGGTCTCCACCGCGGGAAGCTTCCGTATGAGGGCATTTTGTGCCGCCAGTTTTTTTGCGCCCAGGGCAAGGGAGACGGTGATGACCGCAGGGAGGGCCTCCGGTATGGCGGCCACGGCCAAAGAGACGGCAGTGAGGAGCATGAGCAGGGGTTTTTCTCCTCTCATGATGCCCACAAAGAGGACTATGGCGCAAATCGCGAGGACGGCGAAAGCGAGTTTCTGGCTGAAGGAGGCGAGCCTTTTCTGAAGAGGGGTCTTTACCTCGCTGCCTTCCTGGAGCATGGCCGCTATCTTGCCGAGCTCCGTCTTCATTCCGGTGGCAATCACCACCCCGGAGCCCCGGCCATAGGAAACGACGGTGCCCTTGAATGCCATATTGATCCGATCGCCGGGAGAGAGAGACTGTTCCTCAATGGGTTCCCCCTCCTTCTCCACCGGCATTGATTCCCCGGTGAGGGCGGCTTCCTCGACCTTGAGCTCATAAATCTCGAAGAGCCTCATATCGGCGGGGACCACCTTTCCCGCCTCGAGGACCACCACGTCACCGGGCACCAGGGCCGACGAGGGCGCTTGGCCCTGCGTCCCGTTACGGATAACCGTGGCAGTAAAGCCCGCCATCTTCTTGAGCGCCTCCATGGCCTTCTCCGCCCGGTACTCCTGAATAAAGCCGACCGCGCCGTTTAATGCCACGATGATAATGATGGTGATTGTATCGGATACCTCGCCGATAAAGCCCGATATGATGGCCGCGGCAATAAGAACGAGGATCATGAAGTCCTTGAACTGGCCGAGGAGCATGGCAAAGGGCGATTTCTTTCCCTTTTCCTCCATCTCGTTGGGACCGTATTCGGAGAGCCTTTTCGCGGCTTCCTCGGCTCCGAGGCCGAGCCGCGAGGTGCCGAGCTCGCCGAAGACCTTCTCTATCTCTTTTTGGTGCCATTCCATATGCCGCCTCTATTGATCCTTTTCTTGATCTCGAGCTTTACTTTTTTCAGGAGTTTTTTCGCCCACGCGAATTCTGTGGCAAGAATTGCCAGACCCAGGGGGATAAGGACAAAAGCCGGTCCCGGAAGCACGATCATGGCGATCCCCACGAGGACCACGGTGCCGCCTATCACGCCGACCACTACTTTTTTTATTGTTCCGGCCGGCCAGTTCAAAATAGGCCATTCCCCTCACGTCTATGGATTGATTTCATTTCTTACAATATAAGGAGCGGGGGGGTGCCGGTCAAACAGGCTATGGGTGTGGGAGGCCTGGGGCTGATAAAACCGGAAAGGGCTCATCTTGATAAAGGAATCCGGGAAATACCTATATGGACCTTCAGCGGCCTGCGCCGGTCACAACACGGTTGAACACCCGACGGAAGGACTTATATTTTCATTACCCCCCATACTCGGGCGGCAGATTGGCTACAGAAAAAAGGGATTATAAAACTCCGGATATTTGATCGAGGGGGTAAAATGGTCGGGAAGACAGGATTTGAACCTGCGACCCCAGCGTCCCGAACGCTGTGCTCCACCATGCTGAGCTACTTCCCGTGGCTAAAAGGATAGCAGACTCGGAGGAAATATTCCATTGATTTTTTCAGGAAGACATGATAACTAATCACCACTTTTGCGAGGAGGGTTAACCATGGAAAAGAAGGGCATCAAAGTCACCGATCTCACGTTACGCGACGGACACCAATCCCTGTTTGCCACGCGGATGACCACTGAGGATATGCTGCCCATTGCCGAGAAGATGGAGCGTATGGGGTTTTACTCCATGGAGGTCTGGGGCGGCGCCACCTTCGACGTGATGACCCGTTTCCTCAACGAAGACCCGTGGGAGAGGGTCAGGCTCCTCAAAGAGCGGATGCCCACCACGAAGTTCCAGATGCTCCTCAGGGGACAGAACCTTGTGGGCTACAGGAACTATGCGGACGACGTGGTCCACGCCTTCGTGGCCAGGGCCGCCGAAGCGGGGATCGAGATATTTCGTGTCTTCGATGCCCTCAATGACGAGCGCAATTTCATCGCCGCCTTCGAGGCCATCAAGAAATGCGGCCGCCATATCCAGGGCGCCCTCTCCTATTCCCTCACGGAAAAGAAGCTGGGCGGGCCTATATTCAATATCGATTATTATGTAAAGAAAGCGAAGACCATCGAGGAGATGGGCGCCGATTCACTCTGCATAAAAGACATGGCGGGCATTATCTCGCCCTACGACGCCTTTGACCTCATCTCGGCCCTCAAGGCCTCCCTTACCATCCCCGTGCACCTCCATACCCACTACACGAGCGGCATGGCCTCCATGGCGCTTCTGAAAGCGATCGAGGCGGGAGCGGACGGCATCGATACGTGCCTTGCCCCCTTCGGGCTCAGGTCATCCCATTCGGCGGTCGAACCCTTCATCATCACCCTTCGCGGCACGGAACACGATACGGGCCTCGATCTTGAAGTGGCGGCCGAGATCGACGAATACCTGGAGACGATCGTTCCCAACTACATGCAGTTCGCCGACACCACACGTTTTGCCGTAATCGATATCGGGGTGCTCATGCACCAGATACCCGGGGGCATGATAAGCAACCTCGTGAGCCAGCTCAAACAGGCCAAGGCGCTCCACCGCCTGAAAGAGGTCTACGAGGAGATACCGAGAACCCGCGCGGACCTCGGGTTTCCGCCGCTGGTGACGCCCACGAGCCAGATCGTCGGCGTCCAGGCGGTATTCAACGTCATTGCGGGAAGATACAAGATGATCTCGAAAGAGGTGAAGGACTACTTTTACGGCCTCTATGGGAGACCGCCCGTGGCAGTGAACGAGGAGATCCGCAAGAAGGCCCTGAAGGGTTATGAAAAGGGCGACGTGCCCATCGAGGTGAGACCCGGCGATATACTCGAGCCCGAGCTTCCCAAGGCAAAAGAGGCTTTGAAAGGCATCTCCGAGGACATGGGAGACATTCTTACTTACGCCCTCTATCCCATGACGGGGCTGGAGTTTCTTAAAAAGAAATACGGGGTCAAGTCCGAATAAGGGATTTTTCCCTATATCCCCATAAGCTGGACGACGAGCTCGCGCCGTCTCGGCCTATTGTCGAATTCGGCGAGCACCACCTGCTGCCATGTGCCCAGCAGCAGTCTGCCGTCCTCGAAAGGCAGGGTGAGTGAAGGGCCCGTGAAGGCAGCGCGGACGTGGCTGAACCCGTTGGCGTCTCCCCACGTGTCGTCATGGTGATAATGGACTCCCGAGGGGGCGAGTTTCTCGTAAAATTCGGTGATGTCCTTTATCATGCCCGGCTCGTACTCGAAAGTCGTGATGCCCGCGGTGGAGCCCGCGACGAAGACCGTCATATTCCCGTCCATGAGGGTCGATTTGTTAAGGAGCCGCTGGAGCTCGCCCGTAATGTCGGTCAGGTCGCCCGCTCCCTTTGTCTCGAAGGTGATTCTCTCGTTCATGATGTTCATGGTAGTTGCCCCCTCTCGTCATTCCTTCACCTCAATACTAATCTCATACGCCTTTTCACGCAACAGGAATTTAATCGGCCCTGTCCGCGGCCGCGGGCTTATTGACATGACCCCAGATCGTGCATAACATTAATAGACGTTTTTGAAAGAAACTTACCACACGAAATAAGGAGACTGTGCCCATGATCCACCCGACTCTGAAGAAGTGCATCCTCCCCGGCCTGCTCATTGCGGGGTTCGTCCTCCTCCTCATGCCCTTTTTCGGAGAGGCAAAGGAAGGGGCTGCCGCGGACGGAGCGGCTTTTGCGCCCATGGCCGGTCCGGGCAAGAAGATTTCCATGGGAAGCACCCATTACCTCATCTATAGCTTCGACCGGACGCCTAAGCTCGGCATGCTCATCACGAAGATAGAGATTTTTACGAAAGAAGGAAAGAAGGATACCTCCTTCGAGTTGAAAGGCGACGCGGGGATGCCTTCCATGAAGGGCGCCCACGAGACGGGCGACAAGACGTTCAGCCTCTCCAAAAGGGGCGATTATCTCCTGCCCGTGAACATTGTCATGCCCGGTGATTGGGAGATCCGGGTAACCATATCAAAGGAGGGAAAGGTCGTCATGCGCGGCAGGGTGAACTTTGACGTATAGGCTCCTCCTTCTCATCGCAATTTTTTTCGCTTCCGGCGGCGCCGTGCAGGCGGCCGACCAGCTTCTCTATTTCGAGTCCCAGGGCATCATGGGGTATTCATCAGAGCTGAGAAAGACAATTTATTATTCCCAGAACCCCGACGCGGAGATGCAGAAGCCGAGCGTGGGATTCGATTACCTGAAGCGGTTCTCCGGCGAGTCCGGGGACTGGGGCACCTTCGCCCTCCAGGCCCGCGCGGCCCTTACCGTAAACGGTCTTGATGGTGCGGACTCGATAAAATGGGAGCCCCAGGTGTATAACGCCTATTTCAAGGTGAGGACCCCGGGTCCCTACGTGTGGGTAGGTCACAACCGCCCCGCCTTCGGCCTCGGCTCCTATTTGGACAGCCATGCCCTTCTGCTTCGGACCCTCGCGATCCAGGGCTTCGGGTACGACCGCGACTGGGGCGCGGGGCTCTCAAAGGATTTTTCATGGGGAGACGTGGCGGCCACTTACACGACCGGCTCCGGTATGCCCGTCTATGCCCGTGGCAACTCCATGGCCGCGTCCCGCATATCCTACGGGGTCTTGAGCCGCGACAATTACAACATCGGATTTTCCGCGGGCTACGGAAAGACCCTCGACACCATGGGATATAACCTGAGAGATCCGAAGGCCCAGGAGATGAGGCTCGTGGGCGCCGACTTCGCCATTCTGAGGGACCGTTGGGAGCACCGTTTTGACATCCTCGCGGGCACCTGGCTCGACCAGGATACTTATGCCATGATGTATCGAATCGGGTTTAACGTGGACCCTGAGAACCGGCTCAAGCTGGAGATCCAGCCCACCTACTGGAAACAGGGGTTCGACCGGGACTGGCAGGCGGCATTCTGCGCCTCGAGCCAGATCACCTCCGACCTCACCCTGCGCCTCATGTATCAGTACGACCACAATACCACCGATTCGAGCATAATATTCCAAATTTATTTTTATAAGCTGGTACTCTGATCGAGTGGGGTGCCGGCGGAGAAGGAGTATGAAAAAGAACAGACGAAACGTAGGGGCAGTAAGATATCTCATTTTGGCACTTTTCCTTCTGTGTTCCGGATATAGCGCCTCGTGGGCGGCGGTGGGCTGCGACCTCAACGACCCGGACAGGGACGTGGCGAGACTTTTTCCGCAATCCACGGGATATAAGACGGTCTATACCTCGATTCAGAAGAAAGGAGGGGAAAAGCTCCTCGCCACCGTGGAGCGGCGGCTCGGCGACAAGTTCCACGGCATCTATGAAACCATAGACGTGCCCTATACAATCTACGAGGTCAACCAGGGAAAGAAGAAAGTGGGCTATATCCACGGGGTCAATCAGAAGGGCCAGTTCGGGGGTATCCAGGTCTTCCTGGTGCAGGACCTCGAAGGGACAATAAAGGGTTTTTACATCCAGAAGATGACGAGCCAGTACGCGGGAAAGCTGAGGGACCCTAAATTCGCCAAACAGTTCGTCGGCCTGGATCTCAAAGACTTCGAGAAGTATGATGTCGCCTCGGGCAAGGCCGCGGGGAAGGCAGGCGAGATAAAGAACCCGGCGCCCGAAGCGGAAGGGGATTTCAGGGCAGCCCTCAGGGCCGCCAAGAAGAACCTCATACTCATGGATGAATTCGTCTTTTCAGCGCAATCCGCGCAGGAGGGTAACAGGAAATGATTACCAAGTTTCAGGTTGCATACAAGAACCTTTTGAGAAAAAAAGTGCGCACTGTGCTGACCGTCGTCGGCATCGCCCTTTCCGCATGGGTGCTCGTGAGCCTTCTCGGCTTCAATAAGGGCTACGAAGCATCTTTAAATAAGGATATCGACAACATGGGGTTCCAGCTCATGATCATGGCGAAGGGCTGCCCTTATGAGGCGGCGACCCTCATGCTCAAAGGGGGGACGGGGCTCCGCTACATGGACGAATCGGTGATGAAGGATATCACGAAGGAGCCCGAGGTGGACAAGATCACGCCAATACTCATGTCTGCGGTCTTCGATCCGAATAAGGGGGAGAGCGGCGGCATCGCCGCCTATTTCGGGGTCGATCCGAAAAGCTTTTCGGAGATGAAGCCCTTCCTGAAATTCAGGCAGGGCGGCTGGTTCAAGAGCGAGGAAGGAAACGAGGCGGTCATGGGCTTCGAGGCAGCCGAACTCGAGCAGCGCGAGGTAGGGGATATGATCCTCATGCCGGAAAAGAACGTGCAGTTCAAAGTGGTGGGCATCCTCGAAAGGACCGGCACCCAGGACGACGGCACCATCTTCGTGCCCATGAAAACCCTGCAAACCATCTTCAAGAGGCCCAACGAGATTACCACCATCGGCATCAAGCTCAAGAAGGGGGCGAACAGCGGCCCCCTCGAGGAGAAGCTCTACAAACTCCCGGACGTACAGATCGTCAGCCTCGCCCAGGTGAAAGATACGATCATGAAGCTCATCTCCACGGCAAAGGTGATGGTCCTCTCCATCGCGGTCATCGCCATCGTCATCGCCATGGTGGGGGTGATTAATACTATCCTCACCTCCGTGTGGGAAAGGTTTCAGGAGATCGGGATCTTAAAGACCATAGGGGCCATGCCGTGGGACATATTCAAGCTGATCTGGCTGGAGACGAGCATGCTCTGCACCGTGGGCGGCGTTCTCGGCATCATCTTCGCCCTCATCCTTTCGAGGGTCACGGATATCGTCATGCGCCGCGTCCTGCCCTATGCGCCGGGCGGCGGTCTGGTCCGGATAGACGGGGAGCTCATCGTGACGACCCTCATCGGGATTATTGTGATAGGGCTCCTGAGCGGGCTCTATCCCGCATGGAGAGCGGGAAGGATCCGGCCCTTAGAGGCCATACGGGGGGAGACGGGAAGATGAGCGAAACACGGGAAACCATAAAGGCGGCACAACTGACCAAGGTATATTCGCGGGGGATCGAGGAAGTGGTCGCGGTGAACAATGTCTCCTTCAAAATAATGAAGGGCGACTTCATCTCGATCATCGGCCCTTCCGGGTCGGGAAAAACCACCCTCGTCAACCTGATAGGCTGCCTCGACAACCCGACCGGCGGGGAGCTCTTCATCAACGACCGGATGATATTCGGCGGAGGCAAAAGACTCTCCGAGCGGGAGCTGACGAGAATAAGGAGGGAGGCCTTCGGCTATATCTTTCAGAACTTCTACCTTATTCCCACCCTGAGCGTCCGGGAGAACGTGCTCCTTCCCCTGACCTTTTATCAAAAGCCGGGCACGGAACAGGAGGCAGACAAGCTCCTCGCCCTTCTCGGGATCGACCACAGGAAGAACCATCTTCCGGGCCAGATCTCGGGCGGCGAGATGCAGAGGGTAGCCATCGCGAGGGCCATGGTCAATAAGCCGGAGATACTCCTTGCCGATGAGCCTACAGGCAATCTCGACACGAAGCGGTCGGAGGAGATCGTCAGGGTCCTCAAGCAGTTGAATAAAGAGGTGGGTCTTACCGTCATAATGGTTACCCACAACCCGGAGCTCGCCCGTTACGCGGACCGGATGCTCGAGATGCGGGACGGGAACATCGGCGAGATCGATATATCGCAAGGCAAAGGGAAGACCGGTCCGGTTGCCGCAGCCGTCACTTAAACAAAACCGGGAAAAGAACCGGGTGAAACTCAAATACAGGAGGAACAGGATGGGAAGGAAGTTTACATGGGTCGCAATTGCAGTGTTTTGTCTCCTCTCCGGCATAGCGGCATGGGCCCAGATGCAGCCGGATATCGCCACCCACAAGGCGTGCAGCAATTGCGGCATGGACAGGGAGAGATTCAATACATCGCGCATGGTCGTCGAATTCAGCGACGGCACGACAAAGGCAGTCTGCAGCCTCCGCTGTGCGATTGATGAAATGGGGCGGCACCAGGATAAGGCTGTAAAGTCGATCAAGGTCGCCGACTATAATACCAAAAAGCTCATCGACGCGGAGAAGGCCTTTTGGGTAGTGGGGGGAGAAAGGCCGGGCGTGATGGCGAGAGTGGGAAAATGGGCGTTTGAAAAGAAAGAAGACGCCGAGGTATTCATTAAAACCAACGGGGGAAATCTCGCGACCTTCAAGGAAGCAACAGCCGCGGCCCGCGAAGAGATGGGCAAGGGACGAAAGATGATGGGCGGCAAAGGAATGCCCGAAGGCATGAAGCCCTGATTTCAGGTTAGATTTGCAATCCCCGCACGGTACTGAAGGCAAGGACCGCAGAAAGGCGTGCGCCCCTTGCCGTTTTCAATCATTGTTTGAATTTAAACCCGTAGAGAATTGTATCGGAGGGCACAGGATATTCCATTTTGTGACGATAGGGCCCTAAAGTCAATGAAACTATGTCTTTTGCCCGCCCCTCGGCGAATACGCCATGCCGGGATCGGCTCCTTTCTCCAAATCAAGCAGCAGGGCCTTACGGTCGAGGCCTCCTGCATACCCGGTAAGTCGGCCGTTCGACCCTATCACGCGATGGCACGGAACAATGAGGGAGAGGGGATTTCTCCCTATTGCGCCCCCCACGGCCCGCGGGTAAGCCGCCCGACCCTGCTCGCGGAGCTGAATCGCGAGCGCCCCGTAAGTGGATGTTTTTCCTGCGGGTATGGTTCTCAACAGTCCCCACACCGCCCTTTGAAACGGAGTGCCCCGTAGCGACAGAGGTATGTCGAAGTTTTCGGGCCGGCCACTGAAATAGGCGTCGAGCTGCGTGCCCAGGGCCTTGAAAAGGGGGTAATCGGGTTCTTCGGACCATTCTTTCCCGTAATTACAGTCATATTTTTGACCGGAAAATCTGAGTCCCACCAGGGCGTCTCCTTCCGCGGCAGCCCTCATTTCCCCCAAGGGGGTGAAGATAGTACATTTCCTTAATTCCATTCTTTTGCTCCTTGATATGATCGAAGTTATATGTGTTTCATCAGTAACGCGTTATAGAACCGGACCGGCCTTTTCCCGGCGGGCCTTTTGCAGATAGTCCCACAGGGCCACCAGCGCATAGGCCCGCCACGGGGACCACGTCCGGGCCAATGCCTCGACCTCCCCCTGGGGTGGGTTCCCGAGGGCCTTTCTCACCCCGTAATCGGTAGAGGGGAAGGCGTCCGGCCAGCCAAGGGCGCGTAAGGCCAAATACTCAACCGTCCAGGGGCCGAAGCCGGTCAGGGTTGCGAGATGTTTTATCTCCTCCTCGACATCGCTGTCCGGGCCGAGCCGTATCTCTCCCTTTCTCAATGCCTCCGCCACTGCCATGATCGAGCGGGACCTCGCCCCGGTCACCCCGAGGGAGCCCAGGCGGTCCTCCACTTCCGTGCCGAGGCCGCAGATCTGTTCGGGGGAAGGAAAAATAAGGGTCAGCTCTTTAAAAGGGGTCTCGATCGGCTCGCCCAAATGGGCCGCAACCCGGGTGGCGAGGGTCCGGGCGGCCCGCACCGTGATCTGTCGTCCCATGACGGCCCTCACGGCCATTTCGAAGCCGTCGAAGGAATGGGGCACCCGAAGTCCGGGCTCGAAAATGGGTTCTTCCCCCACCCGCATGCCGCCGATTCCCTTTTGGACCTCGTCGGGGGAGCAGTCGAGGTCGAAAAGGAAGCGCACACGCATGAGCACCTGGTTTATGACGGGAAAAAGAGACGAAGAGAGGCTGAGGCGGAGCATGTTCCGCTCCGGCACATTTCTGACCTCGATCCAGCCTTTGCAGGTCTTTCCTTTGCGGCTCACCGAGACGGTGCGCATATAGCGCGAGCCCTCCGTATGCTCCACGCCCGCGATCTCCCTCAGCTCAAAAAAGCGGAGCAGCCTCTCCCACGCGAGGGGCGGCCTGTAGGCGAGGGAGAGGGCAATGGGCGACTCGGGGCCGGGACCGACCTTGGCTTTCTTCCGGAAATCCGTGGGGGAGAGGGTGTAGCGGGACCGAAAAAGGGCATTCAATCGCCGTACGCTGCCGAATCCGGCATCCATGGCAACCTGGGTTACGGACAGACCCGTATCGGTGAGAAGCCGCTTGGCGGTGAGGAGCCGCCGGGTCTGAAGCCACGCCACGGGCGGCGCTCCGTATTCGCGTACGAAGAGACGCCGGAGATGGCGGTCCGTGATGCCCAGGGATCCCGCGAGACCCGAGAGGGTCTCATCGGAGAGCCCGTCCGACTCCATCCTTTTCGCGGCGAGTCCCGCCAGGCGCGACTCCCCTTCGAGACGGAGAAGGTCCGGAGCCAGCTCCGGCCGGCACCTCAGACACGGCCGGTATCCCGCCGCCTCCGCCGCCGCCGCGCTCGCATAAAATGAGCAGTTCTCCTGTTTCGGGGTACGGGCAGGGCAGACCGGCCGGCAATAGATCCCGGTCGAGCTCACCCCCACGAAAAATCGCCCGTCGAACCCTGCGTTGCGGGCTCGCAGTGCGGCATAACAGGCCTCGTCATCGAGCATCATACGATTATTCCCCATTTCATATTGTCATCCAATCCGGTAAGGATAGCACTTCCGAAAACATGGTGCCCGCCATTTTCGGACATCAATGTGAGCGCCTGTTCCAGGTACATGAAAAACAGAAAAAGCAGAACGGATTCATATGTTTCGATAAGAGTGATGACAAGGGACGGGCGGATTTTGTCCTGGTTTGCTCGTCTTTATATGCTTTTGAGCAGGGGGGCGCCGGCTTTCGTGAGGCGGGCGCGGATTTTGGTCACTATCGTGGCAGTCAATTTATCGTCCTTTTCCTGATATGCGACCTTCACCACGTCGCCGGTCTTGATCTCGGCATCATCTTTGTAACCCTTCAGCTTCGCCTCGGACACATCGAAGGTCTTTGTCGTGCCCTTCCTGTTTTTGACCGAGATGAGCGCGCCATCCACTTTTTGCACTATTCCCGTGAAGGTCAGGGCATCGGTCCTCGGCCCCTTATCCTGCACCGGCTTTTCGTTTTCTCCTTCCGCGGCCAGTGCCGTCAACGAAAACGAGGCTGCCGCGGGGAAAAGGCTAATGACGAGAGCCACGATCAGTACTATCAATTTCTTCATATTCTCCCCCTCCCTGTATATTATTCCAGGTTATTCTTACTATGGGATTGGGGAACCGGGATGTCAACTGCCCGTGTGAAAGCGGGGAGTGCATGCTAGAAGATTTACGGGGTTTTCACGGGCTTGACCTCCACCACCCTGTCGTCGCCGTCGTAGGTTATGGAAACATAGCGCGTATCCCCGGTAAAGCCTTCCACGGGCGTGCCGATCACCTCCCAGACGCCGAGGGTGAGCACGTCCATCAAGCCGTGGAATACCGCCCTTCCGGGGCTGGGGGTATTTCCGGTCTCATATTTATACACGCAGAGCATCCGGCCATTGGGTAAAGAGATGGATTTCACCGGGGCAGAGCCGATATTGAGCTCAACTTCGCCCCTTTTCACCTTCTCCTTCACTGCCGTCAGATTGGGCTCAGGTTTTCCGGAAATCGCCATGCCCACGGAACATCCTGAGAGACTCCCCAGAATGAGGCAACAGAATATTATCCTTTTCATGAACCCCCTCTCCTTCGAAACAAAATCCGTAATAGCCGGCTAAGGGATAGTAAAGCATAATCCTCATTCATTTGTAACCCTTTCCTTCGCCTTCTCCGTGGTCCCTTGACAGACATTCCGGAGGTGCTTATCAAAGGAAAAAGGAAGAAGAGTACCCCAGGCTCGCGCTTTTAACCACCCCACACAAAAAGCTGCCCTCAAAAGGTTCACGTCGATAGCGCCCGATGGACCAATGCACAGGAGTTGAAGGATGGAAAATCGAAGACCCGAAAAAGGGAATAACCCCTATGAACCGGTAACCGGCACGTGCGATGTGGCCCGGCCTCCTTGCGGCCCGACAGCTTCGGGATGGATAACGCACGAGCCGGATGACATAGGGAGGGACCGGGAAGTGACGGCCGGTCCCCAAAAGAATCAGGACGAACTGAATGAAACCGTCAGTTTATTCCAAAATTGGAGGTGGCGATGCTTAAACCGACAAGTATAATGGTACCGACCGATTTTTCCGAATACGCGGATAAGGCATTGGGGCAAGCCCTGGACATTGCCGTGCAGTGTGCGGCCAGGGTGCATGTTCCTCACGTAATTCAGGAGAAGATACACAGGGGGTCCCTCGAATTCTCGTTCAGCGACGATATGCTGGAGGCATTCAAAAGGAACAGCATGGAAGCGGCGGAAGAGAGCCTTGCGAAACAGGTGGAGAAATTCTCCGGAGCACATCAGGTGCAGCTCACTACCCGCGTAATAACGGGCATTCCTTACGAGGCTATCCTGGAGGAAGAGAAGGAAAGGGGAATAGACCTCATCGTGATGGGCTCGCGGGGCAAATCGATCTTTGCGAGATATGCCTTAGGAGGAGTAGCCCGCAACGTGGTGAAGCGCGCAACGTGCCCTGTCCTGCTGACTAAATGATCTTTTGCCTTGAAGGACAGCCGTCAGGGGGCCGCAAGGAGGCCGGGCCGCCCTTCAGGACAGGGCGGGACCAGTGAACCCGGCCTGTCCGGGATTTTCGCCGGAAAATACCCGCCGGCGATGCCCGTGATCAATCAAGGGGTCCTGGTGGGCTTTACTTCCACGACCCTGTCATCATTGTCATAGGTGACCGCCACGTAATGGGTCTGCCCTACGAGACTTTCCACCGGAGTGCCGATTACTTCCCATGCGCCGAGGGTAAGGATGTCCAATGCGCCGTGAAGTGCCGCCCTTCCCGGACTTGGGGTATTCCCGACCTCATACTTATAGACGCAGAGCAGATATCCGTTGGGCAAGGAGAGCATTTTCACGGGAGCGGAGCCGATATTGAGCTCGACTTCCCCCATCTTCGCTTTCTCTTTCACTACCGACAGATTGGGCTCAGGTTTTCCGGAGACCGCCATACCTACGGAGCATCCGCAGAGACTCCCCAGAACGAGGCAATACAGTAACATCTTCTTCATGACGCCCTCTCTTCATCAAATTTATGAATGTACCGGAATGGATAGAACTAAGCGGAAAGGGATCTTGATCAAAGATGAGGTAATCAGGTTTGTCCTTGTTGTGTTGAAAAGAGATCCAAACGCCAGCTTTTGCTTCCCCTGCCGGTCCCTATTATAAACGGTTGGCAGGGCTTAAATCAACAATAAAGAACGTGCCGAATCGGCCCTGACCGGGAATCGGGAATTGAAAAGGGGTACGATAAAGGCCCGTTGTGACGATGGTATTATAGATATTGATATGTAGTAAGCTTAACCTATTGACAATAGTATTAAAAAATTAATATCATATCAATAATAGTTGATATGATATGTGCATGAGGAGGGAACATGGATGATATAAGGACGAAGAAAACGGTGAGGGAGGCATACAGCAGCATCGCGACCCAGGGCAAATCGTGTTGCGGCGGCTCCGCAGGGGACCTGATCGATTTCGCGAAAGTACTCGGTTATTCGGACGAGGAGCTTGCCACGCTGCCGGAGGGGGCCAACCTTGGGCTCAGCTGCGGAAACCCCACGGCCCTGGCCTCCCTTAAAGAGGGGGAAGTGGTGGTCGACCTCGGCTCGGGCGCAGGCTTCGATTGTTTTGTCGCCGCCCCGAAGGTGGGCGCAACGGGAAAAGTGATAGGCGTCGACATGACTCCTGCCATGGTGGAGAAGGCGCGGGAGAATGCGAAAAAGGGCGGCTTCTCCAATGTGGAGTTCCGGCTTGGGGAGATCGAGAACCTTCCCGTGGCGGACAATGCCGTTGACGCGGTCATCAGCAATTGCGTCATCAACCTCTCGGTGGATAAGGCGCGGGTTTTCGACGAGGTCCGAAGGGTCCTCAAGCCGGGAGGCAGGATCGCGGTCTCCGATATGGCCCTCACGAGGGACCTGCCGGGTAGGGTGAAACAAAACGCCGAGGCATACGTGGGCTGCATTGCGGGGGCCGTGACGCTGGATGAATACAGGGGTCTCGTCGAAAAAGCGGGCTTCAGGGAGATCACGGTGATCGCAGCGGGCAAATCGGCCTGCGCCGATCCCGGTACGAAAGACCCGATAGGCAAAGAGTTCCTCAAGTGGCTCGGAGAGGGAGAGTCCCTTAACGACTACGCGGTAAGCGTCTACGTGGAGGCCCGAAAGTGAGCCATAGGGGGACGAATAGAACAGGCGGTGCGGCCCAGGGAGAGACGGTAGAACTTCCTGTGGGACCGGAGCGCAGCGGAGAGCCGGTAAAAGAGATGCTCTCCTTATTCAAGGCCCTCTCGGACGAGACGCGCCTCAGGATGCTGAAGCTCCTCGGCAACGGCGAGCTCTGTGTCTGCCATGTGGTTGCTGCCTTTCATATGAGCCAGTCGAAGGTCTCCTTTCATCTCGGCGTGCTCAGGGCAGCGGGTCTGGTGAAAGACAGGAAAGAAGGGAAGTGGATGCACTACAGGATCGATGATTCGGACCTGTTCAGGCGTCTTTTGGTTCTGTCCGTAGTGGAGAAGGTCCCGGATGAGATGGTGAGGGAGGACAGGATAAGACTTGCAGCATTCATGAAAGAGAGCGCCCCGCCCCTTCTCCCTGCCGGCCGTTGCTGCGCGGCACGGGCATAAGGACAGGGCAAAGGAGGGTGTATGGCCCCGGGAGAAAAGAAGAAAGTCCTTTTCCTGTGCACGGGAAATAGCTGCAGGAGTCAGATGGCCGAGGCGTGGGCGCGTCGCCTGAAGGCCGGCCTAATAGAGCCCTACTCCGCCGGGGTCGAACCGAAAGGCATCGATCCACGGGCAGTGCGGGCCATGGCCGAGGCGGGGATAGACCTCTCGGGACAGAGATCGAAATCTCTTGCCGCAGTGGAAGGCATAGAATTCGATTATGTCATCACCCTGTGCGAAGACGCGGCAGCCGCATGCCCCGTCTTCCCGGGCAAGTCCCGGCTCATCCACAAAGCCTTCGACGACCCTCCCCGCCTCGCCCAGGGCGCCGCGAGCGAGGAAGAAGCCATGTCCCCTTACCGCCGGGTAAGGGATGAGATCATGGCCTATATAGAGACCCTGCCGGAAGGGCTGGAATAAAAATCTCTAACCCGGCCGGAGGCGGGCGGCGCATATGGAGCCTCCCGCGAATTCCGAAAGGCAGACACCATCCGCAAAGCTTATCGGGCGCCTTTTCCGGAGTGGATTGCCCCGGGATTTTTCCTGTGTTATACTAACTATTGTCCCACTTCCACAATTTCAAGGAGTTAGCATAATGATAGGTGAAGAAGCATTGTACATGAGTCCTGATGATTTCCCCAAAGTGCCTTTCGTGCTTGACGGGCTTTCATCGCGATTCGTGAAGGAAAACAGGGTTATCCCCCTCGAGTTGAAGAACAATATATTGAAAGTCCTCATGGCGGACCCCTCGGACCGCGAGGTGATCGACGCGCTGCGGGTGGCGGTCGCGGCGGAAGTGGTCGTCTATACCGGGGACGGCTCCCTCATCGAGGAATATATTACAAAATTCTACGGCCAGGAAACCCAGAATATCAACCGGATCATAGAAGATATCCACGAGGATGGTCTCGAGTTCATCCAGGACGAGGAAGAGGACGTGGGCCATCTCAAGGACCTGGCGTCGGAAGCCCCCATCATCAAGCTCTGCAACCTTTTCATCACCCGGGCCGTGGAGGCCAGGGCGAGTGATATCCATATCGAGCCTTTCGAGGACGAGCTCAAGGTGAGGTACCGCATCGACGGCGTGCTCCACGACGTGGAGACCGCGCCAAAGAGGCTCCAGGCAGCGATCGTCTCCCGAATAAAGATCATGTCCAAGATGAATATCGCGGAGCGGAGGCTCCCCCAGGACGGCAGGATCCGCCTTCGCGTGGGAGAGCGGGAGATAGACCTCCGGGTCTCCACCATCCCCATCGTCCACGGCGAAGGGGTGGTCATGAGGATACTCGACAAGGAGACCGTGGTGGTGAATCTCGACCTCCTGGGCTTTCTGCCCGAGACGTTGACGACTTTTAACGGCCTTATCAAGAAGCCGAACGGCATTGTCCTGGTAACGGGGCCCACCGGAAGCGGAAAGACCACTACTCTTTACGGCGCCCTCGACAAGGTCAATTCCCCGGACAAGAAGATCATTACCGTGGAAGACCCGGTGGAATATCAGATCAAGGGCATAAACCAGATCCAGGTGAAAACCCAGATCGGACTCGATTTCTCCAATACTCTGCGTCATATCGTGCGGCAGGACCCTGATATCATCATGATCGGCGAGATCAGGGACCTTGCCACGGCGGAGATCGCGATACAGTCGGCCCTTACGGGCCACCTCGTCTTTTCCACCCTCCACACGAACGACGCACCGAGCGCGATCACGAGGCTCCTCGACATGGGGGTGGAAAGTTTTCTTCTTTCGTCCACCGTGCGAGGGATCCTCGCCCAGCGCCTAGTGCGTGTCATCTGCCGGGAATGCAAAGAGATCGACACGTCCGGCGCGGACCAGGCGGAGCTCGACATCATGGGGCTGTCGAAAGACGTGACCCTCTTCAGGGGGCGCGGCTGCGAGGCATGCGCCTATACCGGCTATTATGGAAGGCAGGGCATATTCGAGCTTCTCGTGATCGATGAGGAGATACGAAAGATGATCCTCAGAAACGCGGACTCGATCCAGACGCGGCAGGCGGCGCGTGAGCGGGGTATGAGGACCCTTCTTGAGGATGGCGTGATAAAGGTCAGGAACGGAATCACCACCCTGTCCGAAATCCTCCGCGTGACCCAGGAGGTGTAATGGCTGTTTTTTCTTACCAGGCAACTACAATGGCCGGCGAAACCATCGAGGGAGTGATCGATGCCGCCGACGAAAAGGTCGCAATAGAGAGACTCAGAAGCACCGGCGTCATACCCCTCAAGGTTCAGGCCCCGAGGCAGAAGGGGCTGAGAGGCATATCTTTCAAACGTTCGAAAGGAGATCTCCTCACCTTTACCTCCGAATTGTCCGTGCTCCTGAGCGCAGGGCTCCCCCTGGACAGAAGCCTCAATATCCTCTCCGATATATCTGAAGGCAAGGATATGAAGGAGATCGTCCAATCGGTGCTCAAATCGATACGGGAGGGAAGCTCCTTCTCCGATGCCCTGCAGAAGCACCCGAAGGCCTTTCCCAGGCTCTACGTCAACATGGTCCGGGCGGGCGAGACGGGCGGGGTGCTCGACGTGGTGCTTGAAAAATTGAACGAATTTCTGGAATCATCAAAGGAATTAAAGGACCATATCATCTCCGCCATGATCTATCCCCTGATCCTGAGCATTACGGGAGGGGTCTCCATAATTATTCTCCTCACTTTCGTGCTCCCCAAATTTTCGACTATTTTCGCCGAGCTCGGCGGCTCTCTGCCGCTCAATACCAAGATACTTCTCGCCGTGAGCGACGGGATGAGGTCCTACTGGTGGGTCGGCTTCGCGGGCATGGCAGCCCTGTGGCTCCTGTTCAAGAGCTGGATCAAATCGAAGAACGGGCGCTACCAGTGGGATGGGATAAAGTTGAGGCTCATGGGGGACCTCCTGAGGAAGCTCGAGACCGCACGGTTCTGCAGGACCCTGGGCACGCTTCTGAGAAGCGGCGTCTCTTTTCTTCAGGCCCTCAATAACTCGAAGGACGTGATCACGAACCAGGTGATCGCCTCCGGCCTCGACAGCGTTGCAAAAGGCGCGAAGGAAGGCAAAGGCATTGCAGGCCCCCTCGCGGAAGCAAGGGTGGTCCCGGCGCTGGCCCTCTCCATGATAAAGGTCGGAGAGGAGACGGGGCAGCTTGACGTGATGCTCCTCAAGGTCGCCACCGCCTATGAAAAAAGCTTGAGGGACGCGGTAAAGAGGTTCGTCGGTTTTTTCGAGCCCGCCATGATTCTCGTAATGGGACTTGTCATCGCCTTCATCGTCATATCCATGCTCATGGCCATCTTCAGCATTACGGACCTGCCTTTTTGAGGTTTTTATGAAGAATCGACCTATATCCGTCGCCGGTTCCGGGGGGTTTACCCTCCTCGAGCTGATCATCGTCATGCTTCTGGCGAGCCTTATGCTCGGATTGGGGGGCGTATTCGTGGCGAGCACCCTCCCTTCCGCCCGTCTCGCCTCCACTGCCCGCGATATCTCGGCCGCCATACGGCAGACGCGGCTTCTCGCCCAGAACCGCGGAATGGACCTGGCCCTCGTATTCGACCTAGACCGGCGCCTCTACGGCATTGAGGGCGTGGGGGTACGGAAACTGCCCGCGGAGGTTTCCCTCGGAGTAGTCGATCCCTATAGCGGCATTATGCGGAATGGAAGGTATTCCATGAACTTCTCCTCCACAGGGGGAATTGAAGGCGGAGTGGTGGTCCTCTCGTACAAAAAGAAAGCAATTTATATCGAGACCGACCCGGTGGTGGGGGTCGTGAGGCTGCGCCAATGATCCGGAAAATGAAACTATATAATCCCTCCCATAACACAAATAGACGTCCGGCCGAGGAGGGGTTCACACTCCTCGAGGTCCTGGTGGCGCTCGCTATCCTGGGCATGGCGGTGACCGTCGTCTTTCAGCTTTTTGCCGCTGATTTGAGGGCGGTAAGGGCTTCGGAGGATTACGTGGCTGCCTCAATCCGGGCTCAGGCGAGGTTGAGAGAGATCGTCGACGATGAAACCCTTACCGAAAAGGCGTGGAGCGAGACTACCACTGAAGGGTACAGGGTCGACGTCGTGGTGGCGCCCGCCTTGCCGGAAAGGACCAAGGACCTCCAGGTCCAGCTCCTCGACGTCATGCTCACCATCTACTGGGTGAAAGACTCCCGGACAAAGGTCATGACTATGCGGACCATCAAGATGATCCCGAAAAAGGTGACATGATGGCGCGGCTATCGACGCGACGGCAGACGGGGAAGATCGAGGGGACGGACAAGGGCTTCACCCTTCTCGAGGTCATAATCGCGATCACCATGGTGGCGGCGATTATCGTGGTGATCGCCGGCGCCATGAGGCTCGGCACCCGTTCTATCGCGAGCGGTGAAAAGAAGATAGAAAACCTCGAGAGGTTCAGGGCTTCTTTCACCATCGTCGACGCCCAGGTGCAATCCGCGGTGCCCCTTACCTACGACGATCTCGGCAACAAAAGACCCTATTTCGAAGGTGGGCGCGATTTTCTCAGGATGGCGACCAATTATTCGATCTGGGGCGGGAGACGGGGCTATGTGGTCGCCGAATACAGGGTCCAGACGGATGAAAACGGCAAAGCGGTCCTTTTGGCTGCCGAATCACCCGTGGGGGCGGCGAACAAGCGGACCACGACCCTTTTCAAAGGTTTCGATCAGATAATATTCGAATATTTCTCCCAGGAGGCCACGGACGAGGCAGGGAAATGGGTGGACCAGTGGGCCGACGATACGAAGACCCCTCTTAAGGTGAGATTGTCGGTCGTAAGCGGCCAAAGGGTTATCTCCCTCATTATGCCCATGAGGTCGGAGGGTCTGCAAAACGAGGCCGGTCTTGGGCCCGCGTCCATGGAGATGAGGCCGGTCCTCCTGGCGGCGTTGGGCGGGATATCCGGCAGGTGGAGGCAGTCATATGGCGCCTGAATCGCGCAATCCCGGAGGGGCAGGGGCGATATTCGGCTCCGAAAAGGGCGTAGCCCTCCTCATGGTGCTCTGGGTCATGACCATCCTCATGGTCATCGCCCTTTCCTTCACCTTCATGACGAAAAGCGAGAGCCAGGCGACCCTTTTCTTCAAAGAAGGGGCGGAGAAGAAATTTATCGCCGAAGCCGGGATGCAGAGGGCGGTCATGGAGATGTTCTACAAGGGGTGGTATAAGAACCAGCCTGCAACCCTGGAAGGCAGCGAGGTAGTGAAGCTCGACGGCACGAAATATACGGGCAAGCTGGGAAATGACTATTATGTCTACTCCGTCCTCGACGAATCGGCAAAGCTCAATGTCAACCTTTTGTCCGACACGTCCGCTATAATATTGAACAACCTGCTCGTGAACAGAAAAATACCGAAAGAACAGGCGGACATTATAGTCGATTCCGTCCTCGATTGGATGGATACGGACGATAATCACCGGCTCCACGGAGCGGAAAACGAGTATTACATGAGCCTGCCCAACCCGTACAAGGCGCGAAACGGAAAATTCGAGTCGGTGGAAGAGTTCTTGCTCATAAAGGGAATGACCCCGGAGATCCTCTACGGCAACGGGACTACGCCTGGGCTCATCAATGTGATTACCGTATATACGAAATCGGGAGCGGATAAGATCAACCTCAATTATGCGTCGAAAGAGCTGCTCCAGGCGCTGCCCAACATGACGCCGGAAATGGCGGACCAGATCATCACGCTGCGCGCCGCAGGGGAGATCAAAGATATCGAGCAGGTGAAGACTTCGCTGGGAGAAGCGTTCAGGGCGGTCTCCGACCGTGTGACCGTGGCAAGCGAAGCGAGCATATATGATATTGAATCGACGGGGTTCAAGGCCGGCGGACACCAGGGGCTTTCAGTGAAAGCCATCGTCGAAATACAAGGCGAGGGGAAGTACCGATGCATATATTATAAGAGCCCCTCGGGAATCACGCAGGCGCCGACCGGCGATTCTACGCTCGAAAAAAGGTGAGCAGAGGAATGAAGGGCCCCCGGGAATGAAAATTACAGGAAGAGACAGATGATAGGAACGGAAGTCATCCAAAGGCTGTCCGGTTTTTATGCGGACAGGATCAATTTTTTGAACAGGATTCGAAAATGGTGGACCCCGGTGTGGGAATTCCTCACCTTCAGCCTGATGGATGGGGTCATCATTCCGAGAAGGTCGCTCTCCGTCTCGATAGAGCGGGGAGCGGTGTGGGTGGTATCGGCATCGAAATTCCTGGGCAGGCTCAAGATCAAGGGTTTCAGGAGATATACCTTCGAAGAGGGAAAGTATGTCCGGCCCGACGCGCTTGCCTCGACCCTCGCCATGGCGGGCAAAGAGCTCAGGGCCTCACGGGTGGGAATCACCCTGAGCATCCCCAGGGACTGGGCCATAATCAGGACGGTCGAGCTTCCCGCCGCAGTGAAAGAGAATATCATCGATGTCATGGGATACGAGCTCGACAGGCTGACCCCCTTAAGCGCCGACGACGCATATTATGACTTTAAGATCCTGGGCGAAAAGGAGGGGAGGCTCGACGTTCTGGTGGTGGCGGCGAGAGCGGCCCTTCTGAACCAATACCTGGAAGCCCTGAGGAATGAGAACCTGGTAGTGGAGCGGGTGAGCACCAACCTCGCCGGCCTGAACGCCCTTTGCAGCGAACTCGACCCGGCCGCGGACTGCATCTGCCTCCAGATCGATCCCTTCGGCTATGAGGGCGGGTTTATCCATAACCACGAGATAGTCCAGGCTTTCGGAGGAGCCTTCTTAGAACAGGAATCGGCCGGCAAAGCTGAAACCATGGCGCGGGCTGTCGGGCCGTCCGTCGAGCTTGCGAAGAGCCTGGGCCTCATACCGCAGGTCTTCGTCTCCACCCGGGACAAGACCGACGCGGGCCTCGGCGATCTCCTCGATGTGCCGGTCACCGTACTCGACAGGAAAGACTTCGGCCGGAAGGTGCCTTCCATGGATGATGATATCTCTCATACCGCGGTGGGAGCGGCCCTGGAATCTTTGCTCGACGGGCAAAAAGGGCTCAATATCCTGGGAAAAGGGGTCCGCAGGAAAGTGAATGTGCCCAAGGCGATGACCATGGTCCTGATTCTTCTCCTCTTTGCCGCATGGGTCCCCTATGTGGTCCTGCCCCTTCAACGGGAAGAGAAACGGCTCCAGGAGATTAACCGGCAGATATCGATCAGAAAAGACGAAGTGAAGAAGGTGGAAGCCCTGAAGAAGGAGGTCGCTGCCTTCGGTAAAGAAGTGGCCGCCATCGACGATTTTAAAGAAACCCGACCCATGGCCCTTGTGCTCCTGAAGGAGCTTACCACCAACCTTCCGAAAACCGTATGGCTGACCCGGGCGAGGATCACGGAGACCACCGCCGATATCGAGGGCTACGCGAACTCCGCATCGGAGATCCTGCCGAAGCTCGAGCAATCGAAATTCTTTAAAAAGGTGGAATTTGCCTCTCCCACCATCAGGGATACGAGGCTCAATGCGGACAGGTTTGTCATCAGAATGGAAATAGAAGGCTTTGCCGTAACAAAGGAAAAGGAAAAGGAAAAGAATGGAACAACAGAGGAGTAGGATCTTAAAGCTGGCGGTCCCTCTGATATTTGTGCTCTTCTGCGTTACCGCCTATGAATACGGTTACGAGAGGGTGAGCGAGCAGATGGCGGCAATAAAGGATATGGAGCGTACGAAGATCAAGACCCTTCAGAAATATATGAGCATCATTTCGGAGAAGCCGTCCCTGGAGGCGAACCTTGCGGCCCTCAAGGATAAGAGAAGGGAAGGAGATTCGAAAATCATAGACGCCCAGACCCCGTCCCTTGCCGCAAATACCCTGGTCGACACGGTGAAGACCATAATCACCGGCAAGGGAGGCAGTATCACGAGCGAGAGAGCGGAAAAGCCCGAGGACCTCGGTAAATTCAAAATAGTGAATGTTGCCATGGATGTGGTCCTGCCCGACGCGAGGGCGCTTTCCGATGTGATCTACGGCATCGAGACGAGGACCCCTTACATCGTGATCAAAGAGATGGATTCACGGGTGAGAAATTTCAGGGAGCCGAGGGAGCTTATGGTCAAGCTCCGGGTGGCCGCGCTTACGGGTGGGAAATGATGATCCGGTTTTTGCGTTATCTCTATACCAACGTAAATATCCTCAACCTGGCCATCCTTGCCTCCGTGATCGCGATCATTGTCTTCGCCGTCATTCCCCTTTTTCGTATGGGAGCGAAATTTACCCTGCCCCAGGTCAAACCGAAGCCTGTGGCAGAGGTGGCTGCCCCCGCGGAAAAAACACCTGCCCCCTCGCCCGTCGATTACGCCATGATAGGGGAGAACAACCTTTTCCATCCCGAGCGGAAAATCCCGCCCCTCAAGACGGACGAGCAGGCCCTTCCCAGGCCGGACCTCGTGCTGTACGGAACGATTATCGCTGACGGCGCCACGATTGCCTACATAGAGGACAGGAAATCGCCCAAGACCACCCCCGGCAGGGGAAATCGCCAGACGGCGGTCAAGAAGGGGGATATATTGAGCGGTTTTGTGGTGAGAGAGATCGAGGCGGATAAAATAGTCCTCCTGAGAGGCGACGAGACTATGGTGGTCCAGCTCTCCCAGGAAAAAAAGGGGCGGGGAGGCGGCGTCCCTGGCGCCCCCGGGACCTCTCCTCCGGGAAGCAGCGTAACCCAGCCCGGAAGACAGACGGCGCCCGCGAGACCTGCTGCCCAGCCCACCTTTCCCCCGAGGCCCGCCCCGACGTCTGCTCAGCCGGTTGCCCCTCCGCCCATTGTCGGACAGGGCGCTCTTCCGGGCTCCCAATCCCCGCAAAAGCTCCCGACCCGGAGCCGCAGGGACGGGCTCATGGGTCAGTAAGGCCCTTTTGGCTATTCCTGATTTTTTTGCAAGGCGGCGAAGAACCCTCGCCTCTTCATGATCCCTTTCCTTACAAGACGTGCCTGAGGAATTGGAGGCGGCCGGTAACCCGGTCCATCAAAAGACCCTTTGCTTAAAATGTGAAATCTTTCTTCCCTGTTCATCCGACGTCGCCCGTGAAGGGCCTGCCGGATGCAGGCGTTGCTCTTACGGATATCTTCCTGATATGCGGGCGCTCTCCACAATAATAATACCTTTTGAAATTGTTATGGGAAAATTGTTTCAGGGCTTTTCCTTCATCCACCCTTTTCCTTCCACCATCCTCGTCACCATCATGCTCGCCACGTTGTCGCCCGCTGAATTGACCATGGTCGCCGGGGGGTCTACCAGGGTGCCGATCATGGTGATAAGGGGGAAGGCTTCGACGGGAAATCCATAAAGGGAGATGATCAGCAGCTCTCCGATGATGCCGCCCGCCGGGATGCCGCTTACCACCGTGCCGGTGAGCAGGGCGATGCCTATTGCGGTGAGGACTGTCTCCGTTCCCGAGAAGTTGAGGTTGAAGATGCCGAAAAGCACGGCGATCTTGAGGACCGCCGCCAGGCAGGAGCCGTCCATGTGGATGGTGGCGCCAATGGGGATGACGATCTCCCGGATGTCTTCCGGTACCCCTATTTTACGCGCCCCTTCCAGGTTAAGAGGGATGGCTGCCATGCTGCTGCCGGTGGCCAGCGCCGTCAGGGCGGGAGAGGCGATATTTTTCCAGAACCTTCGCACTGCCGGCAGATGCCCCGCGCTGTAGGCGTAGAGGGAGAAGGCGAGGAAAAAATAGAGAAGGGCCAGGGGATAATAGAGCGCCATGGCCCGGAAATAGGAGCCCACCAGCTGGGCGCCGTTGACGCCGATGAAATAAGCGAAATAGGCCCCCAATCCTATGGGGGCGTAATACATGATATAGGAGATGAGCCTCATCATCACGTGATTGCCTGAGGAGAGGAAATCGGAGAAGGCCCTGCCCTTCTGTCCGGAAGAGGCGGTCGCGAGCCCGACGAGAATGGAAAAGAGAATGAGGGCGAGCATATTCTTCTTCGAAAGGATTTCGTGAAAATCGACGACGGTAAAGGCGCGGACTATCTGCTCCGACGCCTTGAAATGATCGACCGTCACTTTCGCGCCCAGATCGAGTGCGAGGCCCTGAGCGGGAGGAAACAGGATTACCCCGACCAGCATCAGCGCCGATGCGATGATCCCGGTAAGGATGAAGACTGCCAGCATGGCGGCGATGATCCTGCCCAGGCGCCGCATATCGGACATGGCGGCCACCGAAGACGAAATGGAGAAGAAGACGAGGGGCACGATGGCGGTGAAGAGAAGGTTCAGGAATATGTCGCCGAAGGGCTTACAGATTGCCGCTTTCGGTCCGAAAAGAATCCCCAGGAGCGAGCCCAGAGAGATTGAGAGTATCAAGAGGATGGAAAACCCGTAGGATCTCAGAAAAGCGGTCAGCTCGAACCCCCATTTGTGCCGGGAAACCCTGTGGCATAACGCCGGCATTTACCGTATGTGCATGTGATCGAATCTATTTTATGCGAGGCGGCGGGTGATGTAAAGCCTAATATAGGGGGGAATCGCTGCCGGAAAGGTCGGAAGGGGAGGAAAAAAAGAAGGTCCCCTGAAGACGGGCATGCCCTTATCGTTGCGGCAGATTAAAAAAATGGCGGGTTCGGATTTACCGAACCCGCCGTAAAAGGCTTAGCTCTTTACTACGTTTGCTGCGGCGGGGCCTTTCGGGCCGCTCGTGACGTCGAAGGTTACGCTGTCGCCTTCGGAGAGAGACTTGAAGCCGCTGCCCTGAATAGAAGAATAATGAACGAATACATCCGAGCCATCGTCTTTCGTGATAAAGCCGAAACCCTTGGACTCATTAAACCACTTCACAGTTCCTTTTGCCATGCTATCTACTACCTCCTGAAATTTAAAATGGAAGGATACGGAACTGTGTTACAGGGACTACAAAAATAGAAAATTCCTGTGGTACTCTAATAACAGAATATTCCGATACTTCTCTATAACACTTAGTATACACAAAAATAATTCGAATGCAAATAATTTTTTAATTTTTTTTAATATTTTAATTTTACCCCTCACGTGAGGGTGGGCAGGACAAGGCCCGCCCTTCTTTTCCATGCCTTTTCGCAATCGCACAAAAGATCCGCCCCATATACACGATTGCAGAAATCCTCGAATTCGCACGCACTATGGGGCGTCGCCCCCGTCAGGGTCGTCGATTCATCGGGGCCTTCCCACAGCGGATCAGCTTCTAAGGGCAGCGAGCCGTCGGCATGCCCTTCGCCGCAGCCGGGCCTGAGACACCGGGGAAAAGACGGGAAAAAGAGGCCGCTCGCAAAAGCCTCGGGGGTCGGATAGGAGCCTGAGAGGGTCATGACTCCGGTTATCGTGGTGTCTCGTCTTCCCATGTGATCCTCCTGAAAACTGCGATAGTTAAAGCCCCCTTTTCAGAACTTTATTAAAAACCGAGCAAGATAGATGCCGTTTCTTAAAAGGCGGCCAATTCAAGGAAAGGGAAAAGACAGCGCCCCGGGCATCGAAAAAGAGTCACCCTTTAGACAGGAGGTGTCGGATTGTTGCCGGACTCCTCCGGCAAAAGGAATTTCACCGCATAAAAAATAATGATTCCATCGGTTTTTTTGAGATCATATGGGGGAGCACGAGCCTCTGCCTTGTTCGTCTTCCTCGCAGCCCGGCCTGAACTTTTCAATCGGTCTTCTGTATTTTTCCCTCACGTGGTCTACGCTGACGCCTTGTATGCCGTAGTCTGCGAGCATTCCGCCCTCTTCAAAGGTAAAATCGACGACGTAGATATTGGGAGGGAAGTCTGCCAGGTTTTCGGCGACCCGGTATCTGAGGACCCTACGGTCCCTTTTATCCCGAACCTCCTCCTGGGGAGCTCCGTAAATCTTTACGATATCCGGAGAGGTCAAAGGGTCCAGGGGAACGCCAATCAATTGGTAGACGATATGGGCCTCGAAGAGGTTGGCGGGGATTCTCATCACGAGCCTATTCGTGCGGCGGCTCCTCTCGATTACCATGCGTTCCCTGCCGTAGGTGAAGAGGGTGAGGGATTTGAGGCCCGCGAGCTTTTCGGGCATGACCGGCCCCGGATTGATCCAGTACGTCGGGTCTTTCCTCTTTTCCCCTTCGCGGGAATAGATGAGGGTCCAATCGTCGTCGGTGAGCCGAATGGTGTTCCCGCCCCACCGCAGGGTCCTCACCGGTCTTCGGCTGATGACGCCGAAATCGATGATGGCGGCGGGAAGGCCGTATTGACTGAACACGGTCTCGGGGTTTGAGGAGATGAGGTCTCCCCCGGGCAGCTCGCGCATCTGGTCCGGGGTCATGGCATGAATGGGGCTGACGAGGAGGCAGAGGATGACCGTCCATGCGGCGAGCGCCCCCCGGGAAAATATTCCGATTCTCATTTCCCTGTCCTTCACGGCCTCTTTCGAAAACCCGGCCTTTTCCGATAACTGTAATACAGGCTTTTTTGAGGGGCAAGGACCCGGGGCCCGACAGGGGCGTGGAAAACCGGCGAGACCGCCATTTTTCTTTTGCCGGAGTTAACTATAAGAATTGACAAGGGAAAGATAAAAATGGTAATAATATCTCTTGATTTGACCCTAAGGTCCGGCGTGCTTTTATTTATCAGTACCGGAGAAGAGCGGAAACGATGAAAGAAGACCTCGAAGTACTGCGACATAGCGCCTCCCACCTCATGGCCCAGGCGGTGAAGGAGCTCTATCCCGAAGCCCTCGTGGCGATCGGACCCGCCATAGAGACGGGATTTTACTATGATTTCGAGTACGACCCCGGCTTTACGGAAGAGGATTTCCCGAAGATCGAGGAACGGATGAGGCAGATTGCCGCGAGGAACCTTCCTATCGTCAGAAAAGTGATAAAACGGGAGGAAGCCCGGGAAATGTTCGCCAAAATGGGCGAAAAATATAAGGTGGAGCTTCTCGAATCCATTGAGGATGACGAGGTGAGCACCTATACCCAGGAAGGGTACACGGACCTCTGCAGGGGACCCCATCTCGCTTCCACGGGTGAAATAAAGGCGTTCAAGCTCCTGAGTCTCGCGGGAGCATACTGGAAAGGCGACGAGCGAAACAAGATGCTCACGAGGATTTACGCCACCGCCTTCCCGGATGAGGCTTCTTTAAAAGAGTACCTCCAGTTCCTCGAAGAGGTGAAGAAGAGGGACCACCGGAGGCTGGGGAAGGACCTGGAGCTTTTCAGCCTCTCCGACGAGGTGGGCGCGGGCCTGGTCATTTACCACCCCAATGGCGCGCTTCTCAGGTACCTCCTCGAAGATTTCGAGAGGAAGGAGCACCTGAAGAGGGGGTATCAATTCGTCGTCGGTCCCCAGATACTCAAGGTCGATCTCTGGAAAAAATCGGGCCACTACGAGAATTATCGCGAAAACATGTATTTTACCAAGGTGGACGAGGTCGATTACGGCATAAAGCCGATGAACTGTGTCGCCCATATCATGGTCTATAAATCGAAGATCAGAAGCTATCGCGACCTGCCCCTCAGATATTTCGAGCTCGGCACGGTCTGCAGGCATGAAAAATCGGGCGTTCTCCACGGCCTCATGAGGGTGAGGGAGTTCACCCAGGACGATGCCCATATCTTCCTCAGGCAGGATCAGCTCCATGAGGAGATCGTGGCCATCATCAAATTTGTCCAGGACGTGATGAAGATCTTCAATTTCGAGTTCGAGATGGAGATCAGCACGAGGCCGGAGAAATTCATAGGCTCCATCGAGGACTGGGACAAGGCGGAAAAGGTCCTGAAAGAGGTGCTCGACGACCAGGGCCTGCCTTATGATATCAATGAAGGGGACGGCGCCTTTTACGGACCCAAGATCGACATTAAATTGAAAGACGCCATCGGCAGGAAGTGGCAGTGCGCCACCATACAGTGCGACTTTGCCCTGCCCGAGCGGTTCGACCTCCATTACGTAGACAGCGACGGCAAGCGCAAGCGGCCCGTCATGCTCCACAGGGTGATCCTCGGCGCACTGGAGCGGTTCATCGGCGTCCTCATCGAGCATTACGGCGGCCGTTTCCCTGTGTGGCTCTCGCCTGTCCAGGCGGTGCTCATGAATATTACCGACGACCAGCAAGGCTATATAAAATCCCTCTATGACCGGATGATCGACGAGGGGATCCGGGTGGAGATGGACGTGCGCAACGAGAAGCTCGGTCTTAAAGTAAGAGAGGCCACGGTAAAAAAGGTACCTTACATGGTGATCGCGGGCAAAAAAGAGATGGAAGCAGGGGTTATCACCGTCCGTCTCCGCGATGGCGAAGAACTCAGGAATATTGAAATAAAAGATTTTATAGACAGGATCAGGGAAGAAAATATCTCCAGGAGGTGAGCTCCATAGCAAAGGACAGTAAAGACGCCAATATCAACGAGAAGATCAAGTCACGGGAAGTGCGGCTGATCGACGCAAACGGGACCCAGATGGGTGTAGTTCCCACGCTGGACGCCATGAGGATGGCGAAAGAGCAGGAACTGGACCTGGTGGAAGTCTCACCGTCCGCAGTTCCCCCTGTGTGCAAGATCATGGATTACGGGAAATTCAAGTACCAGACTGCGAAGAAGACGCAGGAAGCGAAGAAGAAGCAGACCATAATCCAGCTCAAGGAAATGAAGCTCGGTCTCAAGATCGAAGAACACGATCTCCAGTTCAAGATCAAGCATATCCGGGATTTTCTTGAAGCGGGAGATAAGGTGAAGATCATTATAATGTTTAAGGGCAGAGAAGTTCTCCATGTAGATATGGGGGAGAAGATGGCCCAAAGGATTATAGAATCTTTGAAGGATATAGGAGACCTGGAACAGAAGCCGAGATTCGACGGAAGGAATATCGTGATGGTATTCGCTCCGATATAGAGGAGGATTTTAGATGCCGAAGGTAAAGACGCACAGAGGATTAGCAAAGCGGGTGAAGATCACCGCAAAGGGAAAGATAAAGAGGTCAAAGGCGTACCATAGCCACCTCCTCTCTTCCAAGTCACCGAAAGAGAAGGCACGGCTGTCCAAGCCCGACACGGTCCATTCCACCGATGCGAAACGGATCAGGTCACTCATACCTTACCTATAATAATTTTTGAGGAGTAGAACATGCCAAGGGCAAAACGTGGAGTAAAAGCGAGAAGAAGAAGGAAGAAGATCCTTAAGCTGGCGAGGGGTATGTATGAGAGCAGGAGGACTACCTATAGCGTGGCCAAGCGCGCGGTCTTCAAGGCGCTCAAGTACGCATACAGCGGAAGGAAGCAGAGGAAAAGGGATTACAGGGCCCTGTGGATCGTGAGGATCAACGCGGCATGCAGACCCTACGGAATCACCTACAGCAGGTTCATAAACGGGTTGAAGACCGCCAGTATAGACCTTAACCGTAAGTCCCTCGCCGATATGGCGATCAACGATCCCTCCGGGTTCGCGAAGGTAGTGACGAAGGTGAAAGAGGTGATGGTGGCGCAGCCGTCAGCATGATCGGAATCCGGAAGAGAGACGCTCGTATGAGGCCCCGTCAACTTCCGGATTTTTTGTCGGCAGGCGGGTCCTGCCCGTTTTCTACGTGAAAGGTGAATCTTGAATATAGAAGAGTTGAGTGAGAAGGTCGAAGGCGGAATATCGTCTATTCGGACTATTGAAGACCTCAAGAACCTCAAACTCTCCCTCCTGGGAAGAAAAGGTCTCTTCGCGGAGTACCTGGAAGGGCTGAAATCCCTCGATAAAGAAGAGCGGAAGGTCTTCGGAAAAGAGATCAACAACCTAAAGGTAGGCGCAGAGGCGAGGCTCTCCGGGATCGAGAGCCAATTCGTGGAGGAAGAGAAGGCGAGGCAGCAGGCACGGTCGTGGATCGATATCACCATGCCCGGCAAGCAGCCTGTGGTGGGCAGGAAACATCCCATAACCCAGACCTTCGATGAGATCGTCCGCATCTTCTCCTCTCTCGGCTTCTCCGTGGCCGAAGGGCCGAATATCGAGACCGAATACTACAATTTCGAGGCCCTGAATATTCCCCAGGACCATCCTGCGCGGGACATGCAGGATACCTTTTACGTAAAGCCGGGGGTGGTGCTTCGCACCCATACGTCGCCCATGCAGGTGCGCGTGATGGAGTCCCAGTTGCCTCCCGTGAGGATTATCTCACCCGGCTCCGTCTATCGATGCGATCAGGACGTCTCCCATACCCCCATGTTTCATCAGGTGGAGGGGCTCATGGTGGACAAGGGAGTAAGGTTTTCCGATCTGAAAGGCATTCTCACCCTTTTTATCCAGGAGATATTCGGGGCGGAGACGCCCGTCAGGTTCAGGCCGAGCTATTTTCCCTTTACCGAGCCCTCCGCGGAGATAGACATAGGGTGCGTCATCTGTAAGGGCAAAGGGTGCAGGCTCTGCAAAGAGACGGGGTGGCTCGAGATACTTGGTTCCGGTGTGGTCCATCCCCAGGTGCTCCGGGGCGTGGGCTACGATCCCGAAGAGGTGAGCGGCTTCGCCTTCGGGATGGGGGTCGAGAGGATTGCCATGCTGAAATTTGGAATAGACGACATCAGGCAGTTTTACTACCATGACATCAGATTTCTTTCCCAGTTCTGAGGTAAGATCGTGAGAATCCCGTTCGAGTGGCTGAAGGAGTTTGTGGTAATCGAGATGGGTCCCCATGAGGTGGCGTCAAGGCTTACCATGAGGGGCCTTGAAGTAGAGTCCGTGGAGGAGATCGTTCCTTCCTTCGAAGGCGTGAAGGTGGGAAGGATCGTCCACATGGAGAAGCACCCGAAAGCGGACAAGCTGACTCTATGCAAAGTGGATGCAGGGGGCGACGCCCTCTCGATCGTCTGCGGCGCAAGTAATATCAAGGTTGGGGACAAGGTCCCCGTGGCTACTGTGGGCGCCCGGCTCCAGGGCGACTTCCTGATTGAAAAAAGGCCAGTCAGGGGCATAGAGTCGGAAGGCATGCTCTGTTCGGAAAAGGAGCTCACCATTTCCGACGACCATAGCGGCATCTTCATCCTGCCGGAAGAATTCGTGATCGGCCAGGCACTCGCGGACCAGCCCGGTATCCGGGACACGGTGCTCGACGTGAGCGTGCCCCCCAACAGGGGCGACTGCCTTTCCATCTACGGCATAGCCAGGGAAGTGGGAAGCATCCTGAAACAGCGGGCGAAGCTGCCGCTCTTCAAGATCGACTCCGGGGAAGGGAACGTGAAGGATCATATCTCCCTTCAGATCCACGACCTCGCCGCCTGTCCCCGCTATGTGCTCATGATGCTGAAGGGCATCTCCATCGTGCCTTCGCCTTTCTGGATGCGCAACAGAATCATAAAATCGGGCATGAGGCCCATCAATTCCATTGTCGATGTGACCAATTATATCATGCTCGAGCTCGGCCAGCCTCTCCACTCTTTCGATTACGACAAGATCAGGGGCACACGAATCGATGTGAGGGTCGCGCAAGACGCCATGAAGTTCAGGACCCTGGACGGTCAGGACCGCGACCTATTCGCCGGCGACATCCTCATATGTGACGGCGAGGGCCCGGTTGCCGTGGCAGGCATCATGGGCGGCGAGAATTCGGAGATCAGCGCGAATACCACGAACGTCGCGTTGGAAAGCGCCTTTTTCAACCCCCTCTATATCAGAAGGACCGCCAGAAGGCTTGGGCTCAAATCGGAAGCATCCCTGAGGTTCGAGAAGGGTATCGATATCGATACCACCGATCTCGCGGCCGAGAGGGCGATCTACCTCATGCACACCATCTCCGGCGGCGCCGTGGTAAAGGGAAAGCAGGAGGTCTACGAGCGGAGTGAAAAGAGGACCATCACCTTGAGCTTCGCACGGATAAACGAGATCGTGGGGACGCCCATAGAGCAGCACCAGGTGATAAGCGCCCTGAAATCGATCGATGTCTTTGTCCTCGAAGAGGCCCAGGGGAAGATTACCGTCTCCATCCCGCCCTTCAGGCATGATATCGTGGAATATGCGGACCTGATAGAGGAAGTGGCCCGCATCTACGGATACGACCGCATTCCCGCCACCATGCCCGTCATCACCGTCCAACCTCCGAAAATAAGTGATACCGAGCGCTATGGGGCGAAGGTAAAAGAATACCTCATCGCCGCCGGTTTTTACGAGCTCATAAACTTCAGCTTCTCGGGCGTCGCCGATATCGCCAATTTCCTTTTGCCCCCTACGGACGAGAGGGCCTCCTACGTCCCCATCATGAACCCCCTGGCCAAGGATTATGCCGTAATGAGGACCCTCATCACTCCGGGCATCCTGAAGGCGGTGGGATATAATATCAACAGGGGCTCAAAAAACCTCAGGTTTTTCGAGACGGGAAAGGTCTTTATTCCGGACCCCGGCAAAGACCTGCCCCGCGAACACCCTTCCATCTCCTTTGTCATGACCGGTAAGGAGAGGGACTATTACTGGAGGGAGCCTGTCGCGGAGGATGATTTTTTTGATTTGAAGGGGGTGCTTGAAGGGCTTCTCGCGCGCTTCGGCATCGGCTTCACCCTCGTAAGAAGCAGCCAGCCTTTTCTGAATGCGAGCCGGGCAGGAGATGTGATCCTCGATAACGGCATGAACGCGGGGTGGATAGGCGAACTGAAGGACGAGGTGGCCGCATCCTATGAGATCGAGCAAAAAGTCTACTGCGGGGAATTGAGATTTGATATAATGCTCGCGAGAGGACCGGCCCGGGTGCAATATAGTCCCATACCCCGGTATCCCCAGGCATCGAGAGACTTTTCGTTCCTCGCCGAAGATTCGGTCCCGGTGGCGGATCTCGTGGAGATCATCAAGAAAGTTTCCCCCCTCATACGTCATGTGGGGATATTCGATGTATTTAAGAAGGAGATGCGGTCCATTGCGCTCAGGGTAATCTTCCAATCCCTGGAAGATACGCTCACGGACGAGACCGTGAATGAGCTGCAGGAGCGGATCATAAGAGAGCTTACTAATATAAACGGCGTCACGTTGAGAACGTAAGGAGGATGGAGCATGACAAAATTAGAAATCGTAACTAATTTATATGAGAAACTCGGATTTTCCAGAAGGGAGTGTGCAAATATCGTGGATGCCTTCTTCGAATCGATAAAGAAGACACTCGCCGATGGGGAAAACGTAAAAATATCGGGCTTTGGCAATTTTATCGTGAAACAGAAGAAGGCCAGAAGAGGCAGAAACCCCCAGACAGGGGAAGAGATAGAGATATCGGAGCGAAAGGTGCTCAATTTCCGGCTGAGCCAGGTTCTTAAGGATGAGATAAATAGCAGAAGCAGAAAATGATAAAAAATGCGTGAAAATATCCCTGAAAGGATGTTCTACCGGATCAAGGAGGTATGCCTTATAACGGGCCTGAAACCTCATGTGCTCCGGTACTGGGAACAGGAATTCAAGGATATCAGACCCGCCAAGAGCTCGAAGGGACAGCGGCTCTATAAGCGAAAAGACCTGGACGCAATCATCGCCATCAAGAAACTTCTCTATGAAAAAAGGTTTACCATCGACGGGGCAAAGAAGTACCTGACCGATCGCCACATCCTCGACGAGATCAGGGACGAGCTGATCCAGATCGTGGAGATCCTAAAAAAAGGAGTATGACATGAAATTTCTCATCCCGATCCTTCTCTCCTTGTCCGTCCTCTCCTGCGCCGCGGGACCCGTACAAATGGCGAAGAACGAGCAGGAAGGCATAAAGACCACCTACGCGGAAGCCCAGCTCAGGACCCTCCATGAAAAGAACAAGCCCCTCCTTCATGAGATATATACCCGCCTCACAAGGGCAAAAATAGACGTCTATAAAGAAGGGATCGGTTTTACCACCCTGAAAGACGAGGTCGATGTACCCCATTACTACCTCATGGTCAGCGTAAGGCCCTCCGAAATCGTCTTCGACGAGGCCTCCACCAAGCCAGAGCAGAGGTTCTCCAAGGTCGTAGGCGCCTACGCCGAAAAATACCTGGCCTATGCGAAAAAAGAAGAGATCGAGAAAAGCGGCGCCGAAGGCCTGGCATTAGGGATCTTCTGGCCCGTACGCGACTATTCTCAATGCAAGGAAGCAGGCGGCTTCATAGAATACGTCATCCTCTACCTGAGCAATGACGACCTGCAAAACATCAGGAACGGCAACAAAAGCTTCGCGGAGACCGTCTCCGACTCGGAAGTAATCGCAAGCCTGAACATGGGGCCCCCCACCCACTACACCCCCGTCTTCCAATAAAAGGGGGCTTGCGTCGCCCCCTCGCTCGGCATAAGCCGAACGAGCCTCCCCCTCTCGCTTGCTGTGCGAGTTACATCACGCTAGGACAATTCCAATAATTTACATGTTTCGATATCCGCTGGTGTGCGATCGGGAGGAGCGAACTCTATTTCGCTCTGTGGCCGCCCTGTCTTCTTCCGCACAGCGTCGTTGCCCGCGTCGTCCCTCTCCTCGACGTGCAATTTAAGGGGGCTCACGTCGCCCCCTCGCTCGGCAAAAGCCGACCGAGCCTCCCCCTCTCGCTCGCTGTGCGAGCTACATCACGCTGGAATATTCCTCACAGTTCCCACTTCCAATTCACGCTTATGTGCTGTCGCCATGGGCGGACTTTCTTTCGCTTTTCCTAGTCGCCTAGCTGAGCGAAAGAATACAGCCCGTCACGACTCACATGGTTTAGCCAATCCGCAAAAGCTAACAAAAACCTCCTTTTTCGCTCGCGCAGCTCGAAGACTTTTACCTTATTGTTTGACTAGAGACTAGAGACTAGAGACTAGAGACTGCCTTTAATCTACACTTCTATTTTCTCGGTGGCGGGCTCGGGCTCGAAAATTTTATCGAAGGTGGTTTCCGGAAAGGGGGCGGGGGTGAAAGAGAGGAGGAATATTAGGAGGATCACCAGGGCGAAGAGCTTTCTTCTTTTGTCGAGCGGAGTGGAGGCGTCTGTGGGCTGGGGGTGGCGCATGCCGAAGATGAGGAGGAGGACTACGAGGAGGAGCCAGCCGGGATTGTAGAGGATGGCGGTTGCGGCGAGGGCGAAGATTACGGCCATGAAGACCCACTTGCTTCGTTGGCCGAAGAGGGCGTAGAGGATGTGGCCGCCGTCGAGCTGGCCGACGGGCAGAAGGTTTAAGGCGGTGACGAAGAGGCCCACCCATCCCGCGTATCCGAAAGGGTGGAGCACCAGGTCGTGACCGGCGGGTATGGGTCCCACGAGCAGGCTTTCGAGGAGCCTGAACATCATGGGGTCTCCCAATTGGATAAATCCATCCATATCAGGGGTGATGGCCCGCACCGTAGACCACTTTATGCCTAGCACGATGAAGGGGATGGCGACTATAAATCCCGAAAGGGGGCCTGCAACACCGATATCGAAGAGCGCCCTTTTGTCCGTGACCACACCTTTCATCTTTATGATCGCCCCGAAGGTGCCGAAGGGAGAAAGGGGAAAGGGGATGAAATAGGGGAGGGTGGCGGGTATGCCGTACCTCATGGTCATAAAGTAGTGGCCCATCTCGTGGGAGAGAAGTATGGCCATAAGGGCCACACTGTAAGCGAAGCCCTGCACGAAATAGGTGGAAGCACAGGTGAGGAGAAAAAGGATGACCTTGAGGACCATGGGTTATGAGCCGATCAACCCCTCTTCGAGACGGACCCGGTCGAATTTGCTGCCCCTCTTTATACTCAAATCGAGGGCCGCCAGCATATCGAGAAAGGCGATGAGCTCCCTTTTCGATATCTTCCGGCTCGTCTTCGAAAGGTTGAAGGCGTAATAAGGTTTTTGGAAGGGCAGGTACTGCTTCTTCTCCAGGGGTTTTATCTCCATGCCGTCCTTCCATTTGGTAAAAGGCTTCGAAAAAACCCCGAACTCGGAGCTTGCAGCGAATATCTCCTCCATGTCCTTGGCGTGGAGGAGAAGGCGTATCTGCTTGGTGAGGAAACTGTGGACCGCGAGGACCGGCAGCCCGTTGGAGAGGAGGTTCTCGAATATGGCGAGGGCGCCCAACGTGTCCTTACGCGCGTAGGCGTCGAAGAGGGTGATGAGGCTCTCCTCGTGGGTTTCGGTGCCCACGGCAAGGATATCCTTGGAGCGGATCTCGCCCCGCTCGCCCACGTAGGTGACGAGCTTCTCGAGCTCCATTTCCAGGATCGATTCGTCTTTTATCCGGTTGGTCAGGAGCTGGAGGGCCTGGTGGGTCATCTTTTTGTCGTGTTTTCTGATGAATGCCCGGACCCTCTCCTCGATGCGCCGCTCTTTCTTCTGCTCGAGGACAATGGTCTTCCCCTCGATGAGCCGGTGTCCCGCCGGGGCCGGCGCGGTGAGATAGACGATCACATGGGCCCGCTCCTTAAGTGAAAGGATCTGCTTTTTTACGTCGTGGAGCGTCTCCCGGTCGGGGTCTACGAGGACGAGCACGAGGTCGGGGTTGAGGAATAAGGCGGAGGCATGCTCGACCACCCTGGCCTTGATATCCTTCCCTGCGGCAATATCCACCTCAGGGTACTTGGACCACTCGTGTGAAAGGATATGGATATCCTCCGCCGCAGTATCTTTGGAGCCCACTGCGATAATGACTTCATTTCCCTGATGGGTTTCTTTCACATTGTGCGTCATGACGAATTAGTCGGGGCCGATAAGTCCCTCGCTCAGCTAGATTACTATACCGGCTCGATTTTTTCAAGGAAAGGCCCGCTCCGGGACGGGAGACTATTGGTCGCCCTGCCCTTGATAATAAATAGCCGGCGGATTACTTTTCGATTAGAGACAGTCAGGGCGCCGGACACAGGGGGTGTGCGGGGTCCTATAGCCCCAAAAAGAGGTGAGAGTATGAGAGCTGAAAAACTATACCTTTACGACATCAACAAGCTTATCGGGACCTTGACCGGGGAATTCGGCGGCCTGCCCTACGAAAAATTTACCGCTGACCCCAAGACGTTGAAATCCGCAGTCGAACGGTTGTTGATTATGAAGGAAAGGTGGGCCTGGCTTCCCGCTCAGGTGCGACGGGAGCTGGGACCTCTCGACTGGAATGCCCTGACCGGCACATGGAACCGTAGCACAGGCGCCTTCGATGGCGTGGACGCGAAACAGGTGTGGGAGACCATCGCCCAAACCCTCCCCCAGTGGAACGGAAAGGTGGAAGAGTTTCTCAACAGGCCGGGCTGAAGTAAGAATATTTGTGACGACCGGTTGAAATCAGAAAAGAAAGTCCTTAGGTTTTCACTACGGTAACTGTTCCATGTTCGGACGGTGTAGGGAGTGATTCGATTTCTTATACTCTTTAGATCTGAACAGCCGATAAGGGTTTTATTCAACGATTTACCAAGAGGTGGTGTATGAACGAGTATGGTTTTGCCAATTGCGAGAACATCTTTACCCACAAGTGCAATGGCGAGGTGACGATACTGCTCCATGCGGCCGAACGATATGGGATGTTGATGGAAAAAGCGAAAGGGAGAATAAAAACGATTTGCAGGCGATGTAAGAACTTTTCACAGCAAAGACCCTATCATGGCTCTGTGCGGGACGGGCGTGAGCTTTCCTGAAAATCACCTTTTTCCGGTCATGGCTGCGGCAAATAATATCATTACAGGGATTTAGGGCCGAAAGGGTCTTTTAAACGACCCTGTCAGTCGAGGGGACGAGAGGTCATTCTTCCCGATAGATAATCTCGCAGCAAAAAGGCAGTACTAACCTCATTGACAGGTTTCCCCCGGAGACTTATAGTCCCTAAAACCAGATTGCAGTTTCCCAGCTTACCTTTATTCTTCTGTCGTCAGACCACGCAGTGGGCTCTCCAGTCATCCGCCGCTCTTCATACCTTGCAATCTAAAAAACGAAGGAGGGTATCATGCCAAATGTCGGTCACCATTATGTAAAAGAGATGTATCGCAAGTTTAACTATTTTGCCGCATGGCTTCCGGGCCTATCTCCCCAACTGGGCGATATCGGGCGAAAAGAAGACGGCCACTTTTTTCACCGCCTTACCTCGTTGGAGAAAGTTGGGGTGAAAATCAAGGTTCGCAAGGGTCTTGAGCCGATGGATTTTTCTTATCGGTCGGACGCGAATCTTCTCTGCGAATCGAGTGCATCCATAGAAGAGGCTCCATTGCCCGCACAAAGCACGGCTGCGCTCACATTCGCCTGTCAGGGCGCCTTCTGTTTCGACGCCATGGAATGTTTCGTGGATGAGATCGAAAATAAGGCCGAGATCGCGGAAGCAGTGCGGGAACTGGCACGGATCAACCGATGGAGCAGGGATTATACGGTGGTGGACAGGGTCGTGAGGTCCGGCAGTACCACGCTGTTTTTGGCCGATTCGGAAGCAGCCGCCATGGTATTGACCGGGCCGGCAAATACAGTGTTCGACCGCCTGGCCGATCCCCACGGGAACCTGAAAGTGCAAAAACAGGAAGGCGAATTGGTCTCAATTGTGGCGGAGAAGGACATGGCCCCCCTCTTCACGCTGATGCGCGTCAAAGAACCGTTCTGGGATTTTGTCACGAACGAGATAACATTCTCAGGTAAACGTTCGGGGGCCGGGTTACCGGAGGGAGGCATCGGTTACGGACCGGGACGAGGCAGCCTTTATGAGTTCGCCTGGGAGGCGGTAGCCCCGGGTTACGAGAAAGATCTCGAGCTGGTATCGATTCAGGCAAAGCCCGGGCGGGAGGCAAAAGCTCCCGAAGGAAGGAGGATCCCCGTGACGTGAAAACGCCCCCATCTTTGTTCATCTTGCAGCGGTTGTACCGGGGTGGATGTCTCGTTGAGCACGGGGTATTCACCCCCTATTTGTATCGATAACCGGGAGAAGACCTCTTATTTCTGCGCGGCAGTTTTCCGCTTGATATAGGCTTCTATTCCGTGGTCGCGGCAAAATTGCCTTACCTCCATTGCACATCTATTGTAAAAACCGGCAGAATCGCCGTAAAGACCGACTTCTTTACTATAATTGAGGCGTCCGAATACGATCCTGTCTACAAAATCGATTTCGGCCAACAATTGCGTCAGGTCCTGCCCGATAATATTCGGAGTCGGGTAAGGCTCGATGCTGACCCACGTCCGGAGGCCCGCGTCGTGCAGGGCCTTGAGGCGCTCGATCCTCTCCATGCAGGAGGCGGCATAGGGCTCATATTTCTCCCGGTGTGTTTCCGCGAGAGAAACCAGGGTTATGCCGTATTCGTTATTCCGGAGAAAGCCCTTGTCTGAAAGCGCCGCAGGATATAGTCCCTTCGTCAGGGTGGTGACCCTGATCCCATTGGCATTTAACCGGGCAATTATCTCGAGGGAAAGGCGGGTCACCTCATCATAGCCCCTCATAAACGGATCGGTGGAAAAGCAGAGGTGGACATACCGTATCCTATGCTTAAGCCTCGGGAGTTCCCTGTCGAGCAGATCGAGGGCATTGCCGACAATCTTGGGCTTGCACCATTCGTCATAGGCTTTGACCTTGCCGAAGCGCTTCGCCATCATAAATGCATAGCAGGGATAGGTGCAGCCGTGGCCGCACCCACTCACATGGTTGATGGTGTAATCGCCATACTCGACGGCGGTCCGGTATAATAGGCTTTTTCGGATAATTTCTTGCATGCTGAGGGAATATCGCGACAATCGCGATGGGCTTATTTTACCACATTCACCCATTTTCCGCCATGGCACGATCCCTGGAGGGAAGGTTCGGCCTCCGCGTCCGGTCCTGCACTCCCGAAGGCCATCCTCTTGCAAAAATTTGCCCTCATATATACGACGAGTCCATGTTCCTTTCCCCCATGATAATCTGTCCATAATTAAAGACCGTGGAGGAACAAATGGCCGTGACAAGGCGCTCTTCGAAACCTCGGGTACATGGGTCATTGGCAGGCGCATGGCCGGTCGCGCTTTGCGGGTGAGTGAATAATCTCGTTGTCGCCCAAGATATTGAATAATAAGGTATCCACCGTCGGCACAACCCCTCCCCGGAAGGGAAGAGGGAAGGCGAAAAAGCGAAGGGCCTTAATCTGCTCTTTACGCGTTCTTCTGCCCTTTGCCGAAAGGTATCTCCAGTTGGCGCATCCGGTGCCTCAAGGTGTTTGCATTTATTCCCAGAAGCTCTGCCGCTCCGCCCTTACCCTGAACTCTTCCCTTCGTGATGTGAAGGGCCTTTTCGATATGCCCTTTCATCGCCTGGTCCAGGGTAGAAAATGTCCCGTCTGTTTCGGGCAGGATGTCCTGCTTCGCGTCGCCCGCCGCGAGGGAAAGCTCGTCGAACCTGAGAGGCTGCGAAGGGTCCGTAATTTGGGCGCGGATCAGGGCCCGCTCCACGATATTCTGCAGCTCCCGCACGTTCCCCGGCCAATCGTAGGCGACGAGACGTTCCATGGCTCCCGGGGCAAGCTCCGGATTGATCCTGAGGTTGAGCTCCCGCGACTTGTTCATCACAAAATAATAGATCAGCATCGGTATGTCGGACTTTCTTTCCCGAAGCGGCGGGATCTTGATGGGGAACACGCTGAGCCGGAACCAGAGGTCCTCCCTGAATACTCCCTGCCGTACCAGTGTCTCGAGGTCGCAGTGGGTCGCGGCAATGACGCGGACGTCTATTTTTATCGGATTTGAACCTCCCACGCGCTCTATCTCTTTCTCCTGCAACACCCTAAGAAGCCTCACCTGGGCCGATGCGGGCAGGTCTCCTATCTCGTCGAGAAAGATCGTGCCCCTGTGGGCGCGCTCGAAGCGGCCCGGCTTCTGGGAAACAGCCCCGGTAAAGGCGCCTCTCTCGTGTCCGAAGAGCTCGCTGTCGATCAGTCCCTCCGGAATGGCTCCGCAGTTGATCTTTATGAAGGGGCCGTCCCTGCGGGGCGAGGAAAGGTGAATCCTGTTGGCAATGATTTCCTTTCCCGCCCCGGTCTCACCAAGGAGGAGTACCTGGGTCGTCAAAGGCGCGACTTGGGAGATCACCTCCATCACATTGTGCAGCCCGCCGTCCGCACCGATGACCTCGGCGCCGGAGATCTGTTTCAGCTCGTGGCGCAGCCGCCGGATGTCCGCGGAAAAAAGCTCTTTCATGTTCACGATCTTCTGGTATTGCAGGGCGTTTGCCATCGCTATGGAAAAAGGCCGGTGAAGCAGCTTGATGAGGCGAGTGTGCTCTTCCGTATATCGGTTGCGCCCGCGCACGAAGAAGCCTACCTGTCCCAGCCGGCGCCCCTTCGACCACGTAAAGAGCACGATGCTCGATTTCTCCATCAGCCCGAGGGCCTGCCACACCGCCCGGGGCACGGGGTACTGCTCCGGGTTATTGTGGATCATGACGACGCTCTTTGTTGTCTTAAAATCCTGCTGCCCTTCCGGAGAGATGGGTATGACTTTCACCTGCGTGTTGAGGGGAATCCGTGTTTTGATGGCCATCATGACCACAGATTTGCTCTTCTCGTCGTAGTAGCTCATGGTGACCCCGTCGAGGGGGATGTAATTCTCCAGGTAATCGAGGCATTCCTGGGCCACCTCATCGATATCGAGGCTGCTGCAGATGCGAAGGGTCGCCTGGTTGAAGAAATCGAGCTCGTTGATCATCATTCCTCCGAAGAAAAGGCAAATGCGATATTTGACATTCCACTTACTGACATACCATATATGGCACTGCATTTCGACCATATTTCGCATTATGGCTCTTCTCTCGATTCCATCTTCCTTGAATCTGCGACATTTTTCCATTGGCACGCATTTTGGATATTTCAACGGCAATTACCTCATCCTGTTGGCACACACAATTTATCGAGGATTTACAAAATTATTGATTGGGGAGGATTATATGTCCGAAGAGGAAAAGGGCCAGGAAAAAAAGAAGCTTCTTTCACGACGCCAGATCCTGGCAGGCGCGGGCGCCACACTTGCGGCCGGCGTACTTGCCGCGACAGGCGCTACACGGGTGAAGGCAGCGGGAAATGACGACGCGGTAAGGGTCGAGCCAAAAAAATTGAGAAACCTGCCACTCGAGGAGCAGGTATGGGAATTTGAGAAGCAACCCGGAGCCGTGCCCGCGTCTGCCATTGTGGAGACTTTGACTGCCGATATCGTGGTGGTCGGCACGGGGGCCTCCGGTATGCCGTGTACCATTTCCGCCGTCGAGACAGGGGCGAAGGTGATCGCCATCGAGAAACTGACGAAAGAATACATAAAGAGCCCGGGAAGGATCTACAAATCGAGGGCGATAGGCGCCTGGTACGGTTTCTCCGACAGCAGGCTCATGGAAAAGAGAGGGATCAAAAAGGATAAGGAGCTGCAGGCAGGGGCCCAGGTGAGAGCCTCGCTCTGGAGGTGCGACCAGAGGCAGATCAATAAGGTCGTCAACTACGGCAGAAAAGTCGCCGACTGGTGGCTCGACATCCTGGAGGGGCAGGGGATAAACCCCGATTCCATCCCCATAGAGGTCCACGGCGAGATGAACCAGCAGGCCCTTCCGAGCCAGGCCCATTCCAGGCCGGGTCAGTGGATATACTGGCACCCCGGGGCTCACATCATCACCGCGGTGCGGGTGGAGCCCGCCCTCGAAAAGCACCTCAACGAAATGGGCTTCCAGATCACCTACGGGACCGCGGCTGAGCAGCTCATCAAGGAAGGGGACAGGGTTACGGGGCTCATTGCGAAGGGCCCTAAAGGCTATGTAAGGATCAACGCCAAAAAGGCGGTCATCCTCTGCACCGGCGGTTATGAAGGCAACCCCGAGATGATGAGGAAGTATTTGCCCGAAGCAGGGGCATACAAGGAGGTATTCGGCAAGAAGACCAACACGGGCGACGGGTACCTGATGTCCCAATGGATCGGCGCGCGCATGGACCCCTGGCCACATTGCCCCATGACGTGGGACGGCATGAACCCCGAGGCATTGGAGAAGCTTCGCCTCGACTACGTGGGTATCGCCCGGCAGCCATGGCTCTATGTGAACGCCTTCGGCGAGAGGTTCATGAATGAGAACGCCCCCTTCAGCGGTATCGGAAAAGCAATGTTCATGCAGCCCAAAAGCATGATGTGGACCATATTCGACGAGAGGTGGAAGGACGACAATGTGCTGGAGAACCTCGCGGGCACCGTCTGCAGGAGGATGACCACCAGAAGGATCCCCCTGGTCCTGCCCATGAACAGCAAGAAGGCCACGGAAAAAATGATCGAGGCGGGTATCATCATAAAAGCGAATTCCATCGAAGAGCTCGCGGCGAAGATGATCAAGGAGGGCCCTGCCCTGGGCATCGGCGGCGATCTGAATGTGGATGTCTTCAAGGCTACCGTCGCGCGGTACAACGAGCTTGCAAAGTCCGGGCGGGACAAGGATTTCGGAAAGGACCCCCAAACCCTCTTTCCCTGCGACAAGCCGCCCTATTATGCGGTGAGGACCACGGTCGGCATCCTTGTCGCCCAGGCTGGTCCCCTGGTCAACGATAAGTTCCAGGTGATGAACAAGGAAGGGAAGGTGATCTCCGGCCTCTACGCGTGCGGAAATAACGCGGGCGGATTCAACCAGTACGAATACTCCATGGACGCCGACATCGGAAGTCTCGCCCGGTGCTGCGTAACCGGCTACCTTGCCGCCAAATATGCGGCAGGCGTACCCGTATAAGCGGCATCCGGCTTTTCCGTGAGGCGGGAGCCCGAAATTGTCCGGGCTCCCGCCCATAGACGACAGGAACAAAGGAGCATGAAATGATAAGAGGGATAGGGAGTTTCCTTGCCGTGGCGTTCCTGGTGCTGTGGTGGGCGACCTTTGCCGTCTGCGAAGGGCCTTTGCGGGCGGACGCCCCGTCACCGGGGGCCGCGAATTGCTCCGCCTGCCACGAGAAACAGGTGAAGTCGATGAAAGACAGCGCCATGCACGTGTCCTCCCATGCGAATAAAGGGGTCGATACCTGCACCGGCTGCCATGAGGAGGCGGCGCTCAAGAAATCGCACGTCAATGTGACCGGCAGCCGGCCTGTAAAGGCGCGCCGGTATTCCCGGGAGTTTTGCCTCAAATGTCACGGCACGCCTGCCGAACTTGCGAAAGCAACGGCAAAAAGCAAAATCCTGACCGATACCAGGGGGAAAGTGGTCAACCCCCACGATATCCCCAATATCCCGAAGCATGCAAAAGTGGACGAGTGCGCCAACTGCCACAAAGAGCATAAGGCAAACCCGAATTCCATGGAGTATTGTATGGGGTGCCACCATACCGGGGAATTCGCCTGCGCCAAATGCCATTCCTGATCGCGCCGAAAACCGCGGTTAGCCGGGAGACCCAGAGGGCCAAGGCCGCTACCGGTCCGGATAGAGGCCATGGGAGCAAAAAGACCATACCCTAGACAGAGGAGAGGAAATGTTCGGACTGGGAATGCAGGAGCTTATTATCATTATGGTAATCGTCATTCTTATATTCGGAGCCGGTAAGCTTCCCGAAATCGCCTCCGGATTAGGAAAATCGATAAGGGGTTTTAAAAGGGCGATCCAGGAGCCCGACAAGGAAAACCGGCCGAGGGCATAAGGGTGCGTCCCCACTCACGGGAGATAATCGCTCCACCCCGGTAGCCATCTAACCCTGACCGGCTGCATGCTGTTGAAATGAATCAGGTTTGATACCAACAGGAACGGACAGTTCCCGATGACGGATTCGAATAAAACACGCGGCCCGGTGCAGCTGACCCGCATAGATTCGCCCATACCGCTGCTTCCCATGAGAATTGTCGTATGATGAGGCGCTTTCGCTTCAGTTACATCGAATGCACGGCGCATCGTAGGAGTCGTCCCCACATAACCATGCCCCGCCTTCTGCATCTATCGGCTTGTAGGGCAGCAGAATATACTTGGACTTTTCCGTCTCCTCCACGACCTGCACTTCAAAATTATCTGGAAGAATGATTCCGTGCTCTTCCAGTACCGCCTTAGGCTCGGCAAGAAATCTCTTTCTAAAAGATGCATCCGTGCCCGCTTTCTCGATCACCTGCGCTATTCTTCTTCTATACTCTTTGGTGTCTTTCTTCATCTCACCCACTCCTTATACACTCTACTACGAATGCTTTGTCCCGTGATTATCGGGAGGCCGGCTGCATATTTTCACATATTCAGGGAATAAACTCAACAAGTACAGTCGATCTCCTTGTTGAAGGCTCCAACCTTCTTCACCTGATCGCAGGTTGGTCCTCCTCTTTCGACCACCGGACCCGATCCGGCCCCGCACGCACAAGGGCCGAAAGAAAGTGAACAATTAAAGAATTTGCCCGGGATTTCCCCGGTTGCGGTCCTGCCGAAGATGCCTTACATTGAGAAAGGACCGGCATAAACGGATCGACTCGGTTTCGGCCGATGGAAAGACAAAGATATATAGCTCTCGCAATAGATTGGCCCATTATGGAGGTGCGTCGCTGAACTTGAAGACATCTATGCTCAATTCGGGAAATAAGGAGAAAACGAGACGAAGAAGCTACTTTTTGGCGCAATGCTTTTTGTATTGGCGGGCTTCACTCCCCTTCCAACCATGGCGCAGATAGACATTAGCGTGAGGATTGGTCTGCCGCCGCCCATCGTATTTCAGGCGCCCCCCGATGTAATAGTCCTGCCTGATACGACCGGTGTCTATGTTGTCCCTGATATCGATGCAGAACTGTTCTTCTGGAACGGCTGGTGGTGGCGTCTGTGGGAAGGCCGTTGGTATCGATCGCACTATTATAACCGTGGCTGGGGTTATTATCGCAGTGTTCCAAGCTTCTATTTTGACATAGATCCAGGTTGGAGGGGACACTACAGAGAGCATAACTGGTACGGCCATCCCTGGAGGTACGAACGAATTCCCAACAGACGGCTTCAACAGAACTGGAGGACCTGGCAAAACGACCGCCGCTGGGAAAAGCATGCGTGGGGCGTCCAGGGCTATCAACCCCGACCGCCGCAACAGAGACAGGAGCTAAGAAGCCAGAGGCAGCAGCAATACCACCAGAGGCCCGAGGTCCAGCAACATCAGCAACGAATGCAGCCTCAGGCCCCGCAGCCACAAAGGCCGGATCAAAGGCCTCAGGCCCCGCAGCCACAGCAGCGACCTCAAGTTCAGCAACCACAACATTTTCAGCCCCAGGCCTCGCAGCCACAAAGGCCGGACCAAAGACCTCAGGGTCCGCAGCCGCAACACGTCCAGCCTCAGGGTCCGCAGACGCCAAGACCGGACCAAAGACCTCAGGCTCCGCAGCCCCAACACTTTCAGCCACAGGCTCCGCAGCCGCAACGCGTCCAGCCTCAGGCTCCGCATCCTCAGCAGGAGCAAAGACCTGAAGCCCAGCAGCCGCAACACTCTCAACCCCAGGGAAGACCCGAAGGGGGGGAGTCGGACCATAGAAGGTAGAATCAGGGAGCGATGGGGATGGCCCCTCCATCGCTCCAGCTCAATGCCATATCCCGAGCTTCGAGCAGGCGCCGCGCGAGAAAGCGTGCACCTTTTCGTTGGTATCTTCGAGACCGAGCTTTATGGGCGCTTCATATTCTTTGCAGTAACGGTTCATCATCACGGTCAGGGCGTTCAGTTTCCATTTCCAGAGATTTTCCGGCTTTATGTACCAGAATTTCCGGGCCAATGTGCTCCCGATCTCATCGTAGCTCATGGCCATAATCTGTTCCGGACGCATTGAAGGCGCCAGGGCGCCAAGCCCCGGAAACTCCTCCTCGCCCGTACACTTATCCTTGTTAAAAGGGCATGCGTCCTGGCACGCGTCGCACCCGTACAGCCTTCCGCCTATCTGTTCCGCCATCTCGGGAGAAGGTACCCCCATTCCCATGTTCGTCGATAAGGTGGTCTGAAAGCTGATGCACCCGATCATCGACATGGTATAGGGCGCGTTGAGCGTTCGGGTCGGGCAGGCTTCGATGCATTTGCCGCACTTTTCAGGACATGCTTTGAGCTTGATGTCGCGAACGAGCTCGAGCTCCCGGTCTATCGCGAACATCTCTATATGATTATGCGACCCTTGCGCCGTGTAGAAAAAGTTGTTCTTCCGAATGATTCCGAGCCCTGCCTGATACGCCGCCCACCGTGCCGGCGCCGGGAGGCCATGGCCGCTCCCCATCGTAACCTTAAGGCCGAGACCCTCCAGAAATCGGGCAAATTCCCTGCCTATCCTGAAAAAAGGGGCATTTTCATCCGTTCTGCTGTCGAACATGTAGGCTTTGCCGTAGACGCCGTCGAATTCGCCGGGCACCTTGTACCTGTAATTGGGGACGATGGCGACCACGATCGATTTTATCGCGGGATTGGCCGCCGAGGGGTCCGCGTAATCCCTGAACCTTCCATATATATTCTCTCCCATGGGTATCCGCGAGATACGCTCTTCCAGCTTTTCGCGATAACCGGCCAACGCACCAACCCCTACGATGCCGCAGTCTTCATATCCAAGTTCCAGGGCCTTTTCCCGTATTTTGTGTTCCATATCACACATCCTCCTTCTGATGGTCTCCCTTTCTGAAACTACCTGCTTTGCGGGAACCGGCGGCGGTTATCACTCCCGGTCCGGCATAGTACTTGCTATTTAAAAGTAGTATAAAACATTAACTTGTGTTATGCAAGCAATTTGTATATATTTTTACATGAAGAGAATTATCCGGAGATCGGCATGCCCGATCAGCTCTACCCTCGAGATATTGGGCGATAAATGGACCCTGCTGATCATACGGGACCTCATGTTCAGCGGAAAAAAAACCTACGGCGAATTTCTCCAGTCCCCGGAAAAGATCGCGACCAATATCCTCGCCGATCGCCTTCTCGTTTTGGAACAAAACGGGATCATTGAAAAAAAGGCCTTTCCCGGAAACAAGGTAAAAAATCTCTACCAACTGACTCCCAAGGGGATCGATCTGATGCCCATCCTCTTTGAGATCATCCTATGGGGCGACAAGTACTTCGAAACCCCGGAGCAAATTCACGTGCTTGCCGGAAAAATCAGGAAGGATAAGAAGGGCGCCATAGAGGAGATGTCGAAACGGCTTGCAGCGAGGGAAGGGGAGGCCCGGTAGGGGATTCTCTTAAGAACTTAATGCAGGGATATCCCATACGATCCCCTTTCTTTGAGAGTTATTTTATTATTTAGGGCCATCCCCTATCCCCTGGGCGTCCCTCATTTTCCCCACGTATACCACCGGCGTTGACACACTCGACGAAACTATTTTTTCACTAGGACCTCATACGTTTCATATCGTTCCTCTCTACCACCATTACCTATGAAGCAGCTCCAACGCCCGTCGTAAACTGCCACCTTGCCGGGATGGGCATTTCCATTGTGATATGCTCTGCCTATATAAACAGGCTGGGGAGTATCTGAAATGTGACCACCTTGAACAGCACCGGTTGGCAAAGAATTTGTCACTCCTGTTGACCAAACGTATTCTGCCGAATTCGCAACAAATATTTCGTAGTTTTCATATCGTTCTTCTCTTCCTCCATTGCCAATAAAGCAGCTCCAGCGTCCATTGTAAAAAGCTGTTTTACCCGGATGAAGATTGCCATTGTGATTAGCTCTGCAAATATATACTTGATAGGGCGTGTCAGAGATATGGCCGCCTACTAAGGCATTTGTTGGAGGGACAGAGGATGAAGATCTGATCCATTGTGCAACAGGTGTTTGAGTGGTGCACGCGCATGTAAATCCTTTGTTGTCCGTCCTTACGATGCAGTTTGAACAACCTACCGGCACTTCCTTAGACAAGCCGTGCGTGTAATTAGCAATGTGAGAATCGTAACTGCAATTCAGCACGTGTTTGCCACTGGGTGCGGTATAGATATTCGCACCCATCAAATCGCAACGAATGAATGTGGATGGCTCCCACTTCTCCTGCGACTGAACAACTGCATTGACTTTTACAGGACAGTCTATGCCAGTTTGAACTTGAGCAAGTGCATAGTGTTCCACTCCGATCACCACACAAATCATGAGAAGAACCAAGGCCCACTTTTTCATACCGTTCCTCCTTTGGTTGATATTTACCGTGCCGGACGTCCCGCAGCGGTAGAGAGAAAGTGCTCTCCGAAGTGTATCACCTGAAGATCCTGGCTCTTGGCATTGCCTATTGCGTATCATTATAAGACCTGTTGATTTTGCTCACGAGGCAAAGGGCCATAGTTGCACCATTTCCCTTCAACATCTGCCAGATAGGATTTGCTTTCCCATCTTTCCCTATAAAGCTCACATACAATTGATTCCCATAGAATTGACAGAGAGACAAATGTGACCTAATACCGTTTATGTCCGCTGTCAAGGGGCTGATCCTTCCGCAATATTTTGGACACACAGACGGTCGGAACGTTATTGGGGTCAGTTCTGTTCCTGTATTTTCGGAAACGGGATAAAAGACGCATCCAGGCCAACCCTTTATCAATAAAGATTCGAACCACACCCGACCTCCAAGAAGACGATCACATATGCCGTCAGAGGAATGTTTGCATTTTTCCCCCGCAGTCTGTAAAATTCACCAAAATGAGAAAGGAGAAGTGAGATGGATGATGTTCCGGATTTCGATTCTTTTCAGGATTGTCGCGGGAAGACGATAAGGTTCAGATATGATCTCATCGATGCCGGAAACATCTTTTCACTCCGGGCGCGGGAGGTGACAAAAAGCGAATACCCTCGAGTGTTCAGCGCCTACGATCCCGCGAGTCCGTGGAATGCTCTCTTCAAACTGAGGAAGCGCATACCTCAGGAACTCAATACCCGCTATTTCACCGAAGAGGCGGGCGAGGCTTTCGGCACCATGAATTTTGACCACTTCAAGGGAAGCATAACAACGGATTCGGAAATCCATGAGGCGTGTCTCGTGGTTGACGGAAAAAAGATGAGCATGGGTGACTTGGGGCGGGTATTGTCCATGCACGAGGGATGGCAGATAAAGGTGAGGATAACGGAGGAGGGGCAATGATTATCCGGCTCGGGAATACCCTTGCGAAGAAAATAAAAGAGACGGTGTTGCCGCCTGTACCTCCGAGTTCTAGCCCGTTTGCCGACTGGACGGCCCGTCTTTTCACGGCGGATCGTACCCAGTATATCCTCGTTTCCAATACCTCCGCCTTGTATTCTGCGGTTTTTTACGGCAAAGGGGTCACCGACGCAAATCAGCTGATTAACCGGGTGCTCGATAGCTTGCGGGACATTATGACGGAAGATGGATTTGAATCGATATATGAAAAACGCATAGGACCCGAGACTGGTGAATTTCTTTTGTCGAAAACCGCCAACCGTTCCGTGACCGGTTCGATGAACGACATGATCTGGCGTGGGAAGTATCATTTGATCAGGGACGAAATATCGCCTTTCGATGTTTCGTCCCTCCTTAACAAGACCCCTATGTCATCTCTCAAATATGGGTACCCGCGAGATGCGTTCGGCCTTATGGCCGAGGAGCCCGAAGGTCCGGCACAGGGAAACAATGTCATTTTGTTTCCGAAAACTCCAGGAAGACCGCAGGGTCGATAATATCATTTCCCCATATCCCTAAATGGCTGATCGGGCCCTATGGGGGGCGCGAGAAGTGCCCCATATTCAATTGTCAAAGAGCAGTGCTTCCGCCGCGGCCCGTGGAGCGGACACTCTTGTGCCTCTTGTGACTCACCATGGGGGGGAGGGAGGGTGTCGGTTCGTTTTCGCGAAATCATTGGGGATTTATCTCCCCGAGAAAACCATCCATGAGTTTCAAAGGAACGTCCGACCCGTCGCGCCTCGTGAAGACTAACAGAAGGGCCTTCCGAGGTCCTCTAAAGCAGTTGAAAAATCTCTCTTTAAACGCTCGCCCCACCCTGGGCGTGCCCCTGCCATGTGGGGAGAGCTTGGTGTCAAATCTTTACTTGAGAAATACCATCCTCGATCACCTTCATATGCCTTTGGAGTTTTTTATCTTTTACGGCTGCTTCCCGTAGTCGTTTCCTCGCCACGCTTATGGAACTGTAGTCCAGGCCCATGAGTTCCCCGATCTCCCGCTGGTTCATGCCCGCATAGCGGTAGAGAAATTCCATGGCCACACTTTTGGCGGGTCTTTTCTCAAGCACCTCTTCCGGGGTAATTTTGAAATGTTTCGCAATGATCGCCAGGACCTCATCGGGTCCCGCCTCTTTGATAATACGCCGTGCTTCAGGCTGTTCGCGGGAAGAACTCAACATCTTCATCTTGAGAATTTCCTTAATGAACGGCGCAGTACCTATTATCCCATGTCCTTGTCCTCTTTCTAAGGGATTGACCACACCCTGGATGCCTTCTTCCACAAAGTCCCTATAGGATGATTGAGTACTGAAGCGGGAGAGGATATCGGTACGGGAGAGAAAATCATACCGGGAAGAGGAGAGATAATCGCGATAGCTGCTCCACGGGTATTTATCAAGGTAGGCCTTCTTCTCTTCGAAGGAGGATTCCGAGAACTGCTTTATACGGATGGGATTAAGGTGAAGGTATCGTGACACTTCGAGAAGATAGCTGTCTGTCTCGATTAAAAAGGATTTGTAGCGGCCCTGGTAGAGATGGCCGGATCTTTGATGTCTCTTATTGAAATAGGAGGTATAGGAGATGGTGAAATGGCGCATGAACTCCTGAAGGTTGGCTCGCGGCGTGGTTACCATCATATGGAAATGATTGGTCATGAGCACGAAGGCGAGGAGATTCACCTGGTATATGTCAAGGGAGCGCTCTAGAAGGTCAAGGAACTTCTTCCTGTCCTGGTCCGACAGAAAGACACTCTGTCTTCCATTGCCCCGGCAGGTGACATGATAATATGCATCTTTAAACTGGATGCGAAGAGGGCGGCTCATGGGGGAAGGATATCAGGGAGAGGAGATGAATGTCAAGAATAAAGATTTGACCCCAGTTACCCCCCTCGTTGACGCCGATGGAGACGACAACGCCCGCCTGCCTGCACGCGTCGCCGATAGCGTTGGTGGCAGGAGAGGGCACTGTCACCGCCTGGTCGAGCAGCTTGCGGTACTCGGGTCCGACAATGATCTGGTAGGGGGACTGGACAAACGAAAAATACGGGTAGTAAGGCACCACGGTCTCCGGGAACGTGGCGAACTGCACCCCCTGTCGGCCAAGCTCGTGGATCTTCCGCACGACCTTTTCGATTGTTCCCTCGCGGCTATAGAGGACGGGACTCAGTTGAACCGCGGCGGCCTTAACGACTTTCATTGCCACCTCCCCGGCTGGCGAGGAGGGGCATGAAATACCCGGGACGAGCATATCGCCCATGCAACATGGAGAGAACCAAAAGGGGTAGGGTCAATCAATCCGGCCCCGGCATTGCATCGTTTCATGGGGATCCTCCTTCGCTGATGAGGCGTCGCGCCCGCGTATCGTTTCGCGAATTCCAGCGGCCTGTCCAGATGGGGGCCACCAGGCGATCGCGCCGGCCGGCGCTGCAACTGCAACCGGCGATACAGCGACCCGTCCCATACGGTGCCTCCGTCAAGAATCGGTATCGCGATAAGGGATCCGAAGTGCGCGGCGCAGCCGATTTAGTATCGCCGTCGATATTCCATAACGGATGTGTAATCATGAGCCCAAAGGCAAGTCAAGGGTAAGTTATCGCTGATGTATTAAAAGCGCTACACAATAGCAGTTGGTTCTGCGACAGACAAGAGACGACATCTGACATATCATGAATATAGAGGCAATAGAATCGCGCCTCAGATAAGGCTTTGATCACGGAGTCAACTGCGGCTAAAGTAGCAGCGGTCAGATAGAATTTCTAAAGGAGGAATACCATGAAATCTGGCATCAGGGACAAGGCGGAAGGCAACTTTCACGAAGCAAAGGGCAAGGCCAAGGAAATGGCCGGGAAAATCGTCGATGATCCCGAACTGGAGGCCAAAGGCCAGGCCGAAAAGGTAGCCGGCAAAATGCAGCGAAAGATCGGTGAGGTCAAAAAGGTCCTTGGGAAGTAGCGGAGGAGCTGCACCATGTTTCAAGTCAGGATAGGGACGGCGATCTGTATGCGACCTGCCGGCGGCAAAAGGCTCAAGCGAGAGGTAGAGGCTCAAAGTCAATGAAGGATGCGAAGCACGTGGCCAACGGAAGAAACCAAACCTGACACAGGCATTAAACGAAGAAAAAGGAGGAAGCTACCATGGATACCACAACACTCATCATTGTCGTCATTGTGCTGGTCCTCTTGTTCGGTGGTGGTGGAGGTTATTATTGGACCAGGCGACGGTAGGGGCCACTTCTCGCATTATTTTGACGCAAGAAATTTCCCGATAGGGGGACGAAGGGGACATCCCATAACTAAATAACTCCGTTAATGGTGACGTTGAGCCAGTGATGTAGTTATGGATGCCTCCATCGCACTCCCTTCTGCTGGGTGAATTCGCCCAGGTTTTATTTTGATGGTGGATCAAGGGACCTCTGCTAGTGGTCCTGGAGGAAAAGGTTATCAAGCAGGTTCACGACTTGCCTGAAAACAGGCAAAGTCTCCTTCCAATTTGTACGGAAAAATCAGTCATTCATACCGCCGATCTTCAGGTGAAATCGTTCACCTTCCGCTGCTCCAGGGGTGATGAGAGCTCCCTCCGCCTGGTACTTCACTGGCTTGGAGCCCGCTTTCCCGTAGGAGCGGATGATCCCTGAGCGTCTGTCCGGCGCGTCCTTCGTTTTTCGGCACGGTACTTGCTTAATTGCTCAAGTGGTACACAAGCGGGTACGGTCTGAAGCGGAAAAACGGACGGAGAGCGTGCGTATGGCCATGAGTAGGACCCAACCCTGTTGGCGAGGAGCTGAAAGGTTGGGAGGCATAGGACCGATGCAGACCAGAGCGATAAAGGCGAAGGAGAAAAGAGTATGAAAAGGTTGTCGGGGTCAACGTTTCTTGGGATCATCTTTAGTGTGTTCATTGTGGGCAGCTGCTTTGCGCAGACGCTTCTTTCCGAAAGCTTCGAGAACCTGAATTGGTCTTCCCGCGGGTGGTACGATAATACCTCCCACGGCCTATTGGCAACTTCCGGTTGTTACGCGGGAAATTGTCTTCAATGGTCGTGGGCCAGCGGTGCGACGATTCCGACCAACGGAGCGGGTGTTCGTCGCCTCTTTACTCCCAACGACAAGGTCTTCATTAGATTCTATTTGAAAATTGCCTCGAATTGGCAAGGAAACGGTCTTACCTATGGTCCTCATATGATCCAAATACTAAGTGACCAGGATGCTGCATATCAGGGGCCGGCTTATTCTTACCTGGACAGTTACTTCGAGATCAACGGGAGCTCACCGAATCCGATATTTTCGATCCAGGACAGTGCGCTTATCAATACGTCTCATGGGACCCCTCCGAACAATCTCGTAACGGTTACCGAAAATCGTGCGGTCGCAGGCTGCAATGGCGATCTGGGCGATCCGGGCCAGCCGACGTGTTATTTGAATGGTGATTGGTACAATGGGAGAATATGGCGGGCTTCTTCGGTGACGTTGACCAAGAACGTCTGGCATAAATTCGAATACTATCTCCAAATGAATACAATATCGAACAACGCGGCACGGGCGGATGGCGTTCTCAAACTTTGGGTTGATGGCGCTCAGGCCCTATCGTTCAACAACATTGTGTATCGAACGGCGCAGCAGCCTGCGAAGAAATTCGCTCAGCTGTTCCTAGGCCCTTACATGGGGGGCGGTTCTACCGTAGCACAGGTTATGTGGATCGACGAATTATCGATATACGGCACGAACCAGTATGGTTCGGCTACTGACGCCCCTCCGGTGATAACCCCCATATCCCCCCCGTCAGGCACTCTCTCGTGCCCGTCCAGCCCTGTAGCCACTACTCTCTCGGTTGCTACCAATAAGCCGGCCACCTGCAAGCTAAACGCTTCCGATGCAGCGTATGCAGCAATGAAATACACCTTTCCGTCGACGGGCGGCACCACGAGTTCGGTCCCCCTCAGTTTGGCGTGCGGAACAACTTACACATATTTTATAAGATGTGCGGATGCTGCGGGCAACGCAGACACCTCAAGTACGGTAATCACGATTCCTGTCGGCACTGCAAGCCCTGTAGATACCACTCGCCCCACGGTGACTGCCTTCGGTGTGCCGGCCACCTCCACCTCGCTTACGGTACCGGTCACGACATTTACCGCGATCGACAACGTAGGAGTAACCGGCTACTGTGTAACCTCTGCGAATAATTCATCTGCCTGCACATGGACCGGCTCCGCACCCGCAAGCTACACATTCACCGCTCAAGGGAGTCAGACGGCCTATGCCTGGGCAAAGGATGCCGCAGGAAATCTGTCGACTCCATTAACTGCGGCGGTAACGATTGCTCCACCTAACAATGCGCCTCCCGTTATATCAAACGTTTCACCGACAGGTACCCAGGCCTGCACCGCTAATCCCCGCAACGGCACTCTCTCGATCTCGACCGATAAAGCGGCAACGTGCAAGCTGAATGCGTCCGATGCGAGCTATGGCGCAATGAAGTATACATTCGCAACAACAGGAGGAACAACGCACTCGGTTCCTCTCACGTGGTCATGCGGGGTGACCTATACATACTATGCACGATGCGCGGACGCGTCAGGCAATGCGAATACGTCAAGTAAGGTAATCACGATCCCTATTGCAAAATGATGGGTGATCGAGGGGACGCCCTTTCCTTTTTACTTTGTTGTACCGAAAGTGAAAAAGGAAAGGGCGTCCCCAAAGTTGTCTTGTGGAAGTGCCGAGGTGACTGGCGTGACTCTTGGTCTTCAACGTGGAAATAGGTTGTAGACTACTGGTATTATTGGATGGTGGAAGTGCATCAATATCCCCATGCACCCACTGCTATTCGTTGGAAAGGCTGCGAAATTAAAGTGTATTTGGCGAAAACTTCGACTTGACGAAGTTGCTACGTCCGATTTCTCAGGTTACACGTTTGCCTGCGAAAGATGCATCGCCTTGGTGTGACGGAACGTATGCGACGGCACCTTTTCCAGCAGAAGGATAGTGTTTTGTTCCCTGGCCCACATATGATTTCTGAGAAGTAACTCTTTCGATGATTTGGAGTTTTAAGTTTTTAAGAGCGTCCCTGACCGTGTCCTAAGTTTCAATTTGCGCTCACCTTTACAGGCTTTTGGGGACTACAATTGACAGTGACACTTTTCTCCTTATAGTTCTTTTAAGAAGCAGCGCAAATTTTCCGATTCTGACGCATGGACGAACGCGGCCATTGGTAACGCGGGTCGCAACGGGCGAAGGGAGGAAAGTAGAGGATACTGCTCTACCGCCTCCAACCGGTTGGGTACGATGTGACCGACCTCAGCGGGCCCGGCCGGCAGCAAGGGTGCTCTAATCCCGGGGCTTCATTGTAAGAAAGGACAAGGCAGATATGGGGCCATTTTGGTTATCTTGGAAGGTCGTCTGACGAGCAGTGCCCTTTCAACGCGAATCACCCGCATTGAGAGGGGCGGGTCTGCAGTCAGGAAAGGAGGTGGTGTTATTTGATTCGCAGATAAGAACACGGGGCATGCATAACACTGGTGAGTTTGTCTAAATTTCTTGACAAGAAGCGGGCATACCGGATCAACAACGCAAGCGGCTCGCAATTGGCTCCATCAGAAAGGAGAAGTGAAATGAAAGCAAACAAAATTTGCAGAGGACTTTCCGGACACCGGTGGTTATGGGCCTTACTCGTCCTGGCCCTTACCTCAGGGTTGGCGACCGGTGCGGGAGCGGAATACTCACGGGACAGTGCCGCGATACCCACACCGGCAGATCTAGTAATGATGAAAAGCCGATCCCAGACGCTTGTGATTCGCCTGCTCAACATGACGCCCTATAATGTTGTCCAAGACACGACACATATCTCCACAATGAGCGGCGCCACTGATCTAAACCGTCACACTGCCAAGAGCGGAATGTTCGCTCCGGTCGGCTGGCCGGGAGGAGCAGACGCACTGCGTGGCCTGCACGGAACCTGGTCACAGATTCCAGGCACCGGCAATTGGCTGTTCACGCCCGATGCTACCAATAGCTGGGTGCATCCCCACAACTTCGTTGTCGCCTGGGACGATCACGGCGGAAATGTAACGAAGAGTCAGATGGGATGGACGATCCAGGGGGTCCATGCTGCAGGACAAGGGCCGGTCACAAAAGACGTGCCCTTACGCATGTGGTTCACCCGTAACGATCCCAAAAAAGCTATCAACAGCGACCTCTTTGGGTTTATCAGCTCTGCCGTCAAAGAGGCTGCCAAACTCATTGGGGTGATCGTTATGCCTGAGAATCCGGCCGCCTGGATTAACGCCTTTGCAGGGGCTAAGGAGCTGGCGAACGCGACATTTAACAATTTTAACAGTGTAGACACGTCGACCGACGCTGACAAAATGTATTTCGCTGCCTACGTCGTACCGGACGGCAAGGTGGGTAACCCGGACTGCATCGGGTGTGCGCCGCAGACGGTCACTCAGTCTTCGAAGGGCACCACTGACGCGGTGGACGTGCAATGGGCCAGCGAAACCGGCAGCTACTCGGATGAGATCATCGTCACCACGCACCTGCTCCGGGGAAAAGACAACGGGCTCGAGTACGGCAACTATGGCTTCCAGGACTACAGGCTCCCGATTGCGCATGTGACGCTGTGGACACCGGAACAATACACGTATGCGCAGCTCGCGTCCGTAACGCAAATGACGTCGCATTACTTGGGCGCGCAGCTGGGCGAGGCGCTTGCGACGGGAAACCTGCAGAAATACAAACAGTTCGCTTCCATATACAAGTCCCTCAACAAATCACAGCGCCACACGCTCCGTGAGGCAATCGAGGCGTTTCTGCGCGACAACCCGTTGACCCGCCAGGAGGTCGTCCTCCTGGAGAAAACAATCTCTGCCATGCAGAAGGGACAGATCAAACTCAGCCCGGACAACCGGTAGCCAAAAGGAGGAGCAGGCCATGTCAACAAAAATACAAAAGAACATTCTTGTGGTTGTCGTCATCCTGTCGACGCTGTTTGTCTGGGGTCCGCGCACCGCATCAGCCGCTACACATCTCGGCGCGGGGATATGGCAGTATATGAGCTACTGGAGCATCTCGCTTGTAAATCTGACGGACTACCCTTTGACGTACATGAGAAACACTGAGCCGGATGCCTACGGCTATCCATGGGTTGGTAACACGGGGGAGCCCATGCTGGACGCCGGCACAGATTGGCAGGTAGACCCGTACCGGACAAAGATGTGGCTTTGCGATCGGGGATTCATTGCTGCTCCAATCATATATGACGGGAGAATAACGCTCTATTCGACGGGCTTCAAGGACTGGGCCTTCGACCTTGTTTTCGAAGATCAGAAGGCAGACGGTGTCCTTGAGCATGGCACCTGGATAGCGTTAAGCCCGCATGAAAAAACAACGAAGCAAGCCTGGGCGCCCGCTAATACCTGGTCCTATGGACGTTGGGCGACACCGGTAAACGATTTGGCCATGCACAATGTCATGACCCTCATCGGTCCCAAGCTCATGGTCACCCTCTACACCGCGAACAGTGTCGACATGGTGGTGGTCGTGCAGCAATTGAAGTCGACAGACGAGACAACCGGCAACGTTGTCTGGGATGACACCGGCGACGCATACCGCGCGTACAAGTTGGATTTCGTGGACCGCGGCTCTACGTATGTACCCTAGGCAGGCTGCAGCGGCAGGATCGTACTCCCTTGTGTCTGTATAACGATGGGGGGTTAGGGGGATGTCCATGAATAAACAGCTTCCTTAATTGAAAAAGCACCAAATGTCAATATGTCAAGGACGTCCCCTATGATTCTTGCTTTCATTTTCCCGGACTGGTTTTTAAGACCAGGATCTAACAGGAGGCACAGGAATGACCCCCAAAAAGGTTTTCTTTACGAAAGGGGTGGGTGTTCACAAAGACAAGCTACCGTCTTTCGAGGTCGCCTTAAGAAACGCAGGCATTGAGAAGTGTAACCTTGTGTATGTATCAAGCATATTTCCGCCCCAGTGCAGGATTCTTTCCAAGCGTGCCGGCTTAAAACTTCTCAACCCCGGTCAAATTACCTATTGTGTAATGTCCCGAAATCAGACAAGCGAACCGAACCGCCTTATTTCTGCAGCAGTTGGTTTCGCAAAACCGACGGATAAATCCTACTATGGTTATATCTCGGAACATCATGCTTTCGGTGAAAAAGCCACGGTATCTGGGGACTATGCAGAAGACATCGCAGCCACAATGCTTGCTACGACCCTCGGTGTTCCTTTTGACCCCAATCAGGCGTGGGATGAGCGGAAACAGGTTTATACTGCGAGCGGCCACATATTCAAAACTACGAATATTTGCCAGTCTGCAGAGGGAAATAAAGACGGTCTATGGACCACGGTATTAGCGTCAGCAGTATTTATTATAGATTGAAAGGCAATGAAGGCAAAGAAAAACCATGGAGATATTAGAGGGACGTCCTTGACATATGATCCCTGAGAAGCAACTCGCTTACAGCCTTTTGTGACAAGGGAAACACAAAGTGAAAAAGTAAAGGGCGTCGAGCTCCTTTATCTCTTGACACCTCCAATGGGTGACCCCTCTGCTTGGTTTATGGGGTCTTCTCGGGCTTCTCTACCGCCGCAGATTGATTCGTGCCTCTCGCCGTTGTTCCCGTCTGGCGACTCTCCAAAACATTCTTTAGACTTTCCGATTCAACAAGTCTTTTCATGAAGTTTACGACAGCTTTCTCGGTGACTTCCTTTCTATTATCGTCCCCATCCATCTGCAGACTTTCCAGGCGTCCGTTCCCGCTTACAACTTCATGCCAGACTATGGTGTTGCTTTTATCGTCACTCAACTTCATATTGGCTTGGATACTGGCTTCGAGTGCCCCGCTCCAAAAACCCATAATGCCGTGGGAGTCGAACTTCATAAGCTGTCCGGACAAGGTGAAATTGCCGCCGTCTCTGACAATTGTGTATCCTAATTGGGATAACGTCGCCTTTATTCCATCGCTCAAGAAATCCCCTATTTCCTGCTCGCTCAGATATCGGCCCGAGGTCTTGTGTACAACCCCTTTTTGCGCTATAAGTGTTGGTTCAACCCCTCTCTCATCCGAGAGTTTCTTCACAACAATCTCTGTTGGGAAAGCGACTTTAACCGAATAGTTAGGCGTGTAATCAAGTTTGATCACGGAATCAGTAAATGCGCAACTCTGGACGAACAGCCCCGCAATTACGCAAAGAC
>DASXUJ010000023.1 GCA_036504895.1 Syntrophorhabdaceae bacterium | reverse complement strand
GAACGATACGGAAAAGGCGAGGCGTGCGTATTCATGCACGGAGCAGGAGGCAGTTCCCTTTCATGGTACTCCCAGAGGGCGCTCCAGGACCGAATGGAAGTGGTGCTCCTCGACCTTCCGGGCCACGGGGATTCTCCCGGGCCCGCACCCGATAACATCGAAGAGTACTGCGAGGCAGTCCAGGGGACGCTCGCCGAGATGGGACTGGACAGATATTATCTGGCGGGCCATTCCATGGGCGGCGCCATCGCCATGTCCCTCGCCCTCTCCTCACCGGAAAAGGTGAAGGGCCTGATCCTCATCGGCACGGGCGCGAAACTGAGGGTCATGCCGGAATTTCTCGAAGGAATATTAAAAGATAAAGAAAAGACGGTCAGGATGATCATAGATCTGGCCTTCGGAAGAACGACCCCGCCGGAGATAAAGGAAGAGGGATTCAAGGCAATGATGAAGTGCTATGCCCGGACCATCTACAACGACTATCTCGCCTGTGATAAATTCGATATCATGAACAGGGCGGAAAAGATCACCTGCCCCACCCTGATCCTCTGCGCCCTTTCCGACCTGCTCACCCCGCCGAAATATTCCGAATACCTCAAGTGGAAGATCAAAGGGTCGGAGATCAAACTCATCGAACAGGCCGGCCACATGATGATGATCGAGAAAGGAGAAGAGGTAAACAGCGCCATCAGGGCATTCATAGGGTAGAAGGAAAGGCAGGGGCGTGTGTGGTGCGTTAAAGCGTTAAAGAGAAAAATCGGAAAACGTGTAATCGGAAAACGGAAATGCGGGGGATGCGTTAAAACAAGAAACCGCGGGCGACGCAAGTAGCTGTAAAACGAGATGCACCCTATTCACGTATGTTGCGCGTGAATACAACGATTGAGAAAGGAGGAACCTCTCCGGCGCGTTTAGCTCGCACAGCGAGCGAGAGGGGAGGCTCCAGCGGCTTATGCCGTTGGAGGGGCGACGTGAGCCCATTAATTGTGCGACGTGACCCCCACATATAATGACTATACCCAGACTGGGCGTAAGCGCTGAGAAAATTAAGTCCCTCCAGGAGAGGATGAACCGGCTCGGGATCAAGGAATCGGATGTGGTGGAGCAGTTTATCCGGTCCGGAGGGCCCGGGGGACAGAACGTCAATAAGGTGGCGACCTGCGTCTACCTTAAACACCTGCCCACAGGGATAGAGGTGAAATGCCAGCAGGAGCGCTCGCAGGCATTAAACCGCTTTCTTGCCCGTCGAATTCTTGTGCAAAAGATCGAAGATATCGCCCTGGGAAGGGAAAGCGAAGAGCGCCGGCGCGTGGAGAAGATCAAAAGGCAGAAAAGGAAGCGGTCGAAGCGGGCCAAGGAAAAAGTACTCGAGCTCAAGCACATGCAGTCGGTAAAAAAGGAGTCCCGCGCCTTCCGGGCTGACCGGTGGGAATAGCGGCCCGGCCGGAGCGCCCCCTTCTCTCCTCAAATTCACTGAATTTTCATCTCTTTGAAAAAAAACCCTAAAGAATAGTTGGGACCTACCGATAAAGGAAATTAGAGTTATGGCCGCACAGGAAAATGCGGCGGTGCAAAAGCCCGCCGATCACCCACATAAAGAGCCGCAGTCAAAGGGACCCTTGCCGCACCAGCCTGTCGATTCCGTGGTCGTCTTTTTCTTCGAAATATCCGCCTCTCAGGATAATTTAGAGGAGAAAAAAACCGCGATTATGGAACATGTGCTGGCGGTAATGACCGAATTCGGGGGAAGGTCTTCAGGTACTGCGGAGAACTCTATCCGCGCCTACTTTACCCAGGGAAAGGAGGCGCTAAAGGCTGCGGTAAAGATTCAGCAGTTCGTACTGACGACCGTCGCTGAAGGGCCGGCGGGCGAGCCCCTGGAAACGAGGATCGGGATCCATTTCGCAGATACCGTTGCGCCGGGACGCACGATTTCGGATGTGGTCGGCATGGCGACCAGGCTGGCGCGCGGGGCAGGCCCCTCACAGATTTTTGTCTCCCAGCCCGTCCATGACGCAGCCGCGGACCTCCATGGCGTCCATTTCGAGCCGGTGAGCGTGTTCCACAAGGCGGTAGTGTGGGACGGACCCCCGGTGTACCGTGTGAATTGGGACAAGGCAGTCGATTATAAGCCGGGGACATGCGTAGTCCTCTATTTCCGTCCTGTCTGGACGGCGGCAGACGGCTCCTTTCCATCCCTATGGTCCACCGTCATCCGGGAAGAGGGCCGGACCTGGAGCGATAGGATCGTAAAGAAACAGGTTCTCCCGGACAACTCCCTCGGGTTCGTGATCGACGAGGGCAGGTCCGCCGCTACGGCAGCTCATATTCTTCTTCGTTTTATCCGGGACAGACTAGAGAAGGAAGACGAAAAAACCATTCTTCCGGTCCAGGCTTTCATCCACCTCTATGATCGGGGAGGTGAGGGGATACCCACCATAAGTGAGAGCCATTTCCCTGCGTCCGGGGTCGATCCCGGCAGTATATACATAAGCGACGAGGCCCTCGCCTTTATCGGAAATAAAGGGGAGCTGTCCGTCGTGTCGGGAAAGGAGGCGAGCACCCTTCCGTCGTGGCAGAAAGTAGCTCTCGAGCTCGAGCAGGACGGCGATGAAGTAGCCGACTTTCTCCATCGCCCGGAGCTATTCGCAGGCAACGGAAGGCGCTGCTTCTACTGCGGGAACAGGCGGCACAAGGCGGCTGATTGTCCTTCGAAATATCTCCCGGATAATACGAAGGGTTTCGAAAAGCTCGGGTACTTTTCCGTTAAGGAGATAAATAGCCTTTTCAGAAAATTCCTGAAAGCCGATATGGAGGACCCCCAAAGGTTCAGGAGAGATGTGGTGGAGGGACAGAGCGCCCACCTCGGGCCCGCCTTCGATACATTCTATGACCTCAATAAGATCTTTCAGCTCCGCTTTTTCAGGAGCCTCTTTTTCGCGCCGGGCAATGAGTGGGGTAAGAAAACCGATTCAAATGCCGAGAGCAAAGGCGGGCAGCAGTGGCTGGCCCTCGATTCCCTTCGCGTATCCGAATGGGTACGCGCCGAATCCTTGCTCAAGGAGGCTGTGGCAAAACATCCCGAAGATTACCGCATTTACTGCACTCTCGGTTTCCTTTATGCAGAAAGGGGCGATCTGGCCGAGGCCGAGTACCACCTGAAAAAGGCGTTCAAACATACCAAGGTGAATACGAGCAGGATCTTCGTTCATTTTCTTCTCTGCCGTCTCAACCGGCTTCTCGACCGGCTGGAGACCGCCCGGAGGAACGTGAGCGACATTCTCGTCCTCGATCCCGGGTGTCCCGAAGCTCTTTATGAGGATGTGTGGTTCCGCCTCAAGGAGGGAGATGAGAAGGGGGGGCTTCAGAGACTTTCCATACTGATAATGGATGACAGGAACTATTATGTTCAAAGCCTCATAGACCCTGACTTTGCGCCTTTTCAGGAAAGGGTGAACGATCATCTCAAGGGCCTTTTCACAAAGGTAAAGGAAGAGGCGGAAACCCTCGTTCATTCCGTCGATGAAGAGATCCGGAAATCGACTGCCGTGCTTCGGGAAAAAGACCTCCAGGAGGTGAGGAGCCTGCGTTCAGAGATCCAGAGCCTCCTCGACAGCAGGAGCTATTTCGGCTATCTCGATATTACCGCTATGGGTGCAACGATTACTAAAATATGCAAGAATGCGGTGCTGGAGCAGAGGAAAGAAGCGGAAAGGCTTCTCAACAGCCTCGCCCGTCAGACGGAAAAAGATTTGGGCCTCCTTCTGGATTACAGCTTTCCCAAGCTTACTCACTCCTATTATAAACAGCTCGAACAGATACAGGAGAAAATCCTGGCCGCCAAGAAATCACCCCCTCCTGTCTCGCCCGAAGAGCTCGATACATGCGTGATCGTCAGGGAAGAGATCAAGACGGAGCTTGCCCGCATTGAATCCGAGTTCACGAAGCTCGAAGGCTGGCGGCAGATCCTCCTCAACGGCTTCAAATTCGTCAAGTATTTTCTGATACTTCTTGCAGCCGTGCTCGTCGTGGGCGTCTTTGTCCTGCCTGTGGTGATCGGCTTGCTCAACCCTCTTCTCACGAGATTCGATCTGCCGACTTTCAGCGACATCAACGCCTGCCGTAGCTGGTTTGTGATGCTGGGCGGGGCCGCGAGCCTCATTGCCTCCTTCCTCCTCACCACTACCCGGGTCTTTAAAGGCAAGCACGGCTCAAAACTTTTGGGCCCAATGGCTGCGAAAGGGAAGAAAGGGAAAAAACCGATCAAAGGGGCGACGGCAAAAAAACGCGCACCGGTAAAGACGAAGAAGAAATAAACCTAAAACCGGCTTCGTCGCGGGGGATATTCCTTCATGCATTTATTTACGGGCGTTGCCTGAATCCTTCGGCATGTACCGGAGGCATTCCATCCCCGAATTCCGGAATACCACGACCGACGGCAGCTCTCTCGATTTAAACCCCATGGCCCTGCATCCCTTGGGGAACCTGGAATCCCATGTGACGTAGAAGTGGGTACACGTAAAGCAGTCGATCTTCTTCTTCTCAGAGGCCATAGGAGAGTCTATCTTATTTTTTTCCGTCATGAGAAATAAAATCTGCTATACTTATGGACACGAAATCAATTATTTGCGAGGAGAGACCGTGAGCAGACAGGAGTGGGAAGACCTTTTACTGGTATACCTTTATGATAAAGCAGAAGCCGAGGCCCACGGCTTCTTCTTTTTCCCCATAACCGAATTTGCGACCCTGGCGGGCATTACCCACGGCGCGGAGATCCTGGCTGCGGCGAGGAGCCTCGAGGACAGGGGACTCGTCATGCTGTCCCAGGACCTTCTGGGGCAGGTGAGCGCCCTTATCAATCTGGAAGGCGGCTCTTATGTGGAAAAAGGAGGGGAGACAGGGATTATCGCGAAGTACCGGGAGAATCCGAGGGCCTTTCTGAAGGAAGAGGATGCGACCCCGGAGTGGTTGAGGGAGCCGGAGGCGGATATCGTGCAGTTTTCACCGGATACGATGATCGCGGGGGGGCCGGCCGGGAAGCCTGAAGAGGCGCCGGCCACCGATCTGAAGCCCTATATCATCAGAATTATCAATGCGATCCTGGACGATACTGCCATCGATGATGTGATGAGGGCGGACCTGCTCAGGGATGCGGAGACCCTCAATATCCAGCTCTCCAAGACGACCAGGAACCAGGCAGTCATCAATCTGCTGATGACGGAGCTCGCCAGTATACCCTCCATCTCCTACCTGACCGCGGAGCTGAGCTCGTTTATTCAGTAAGCTAAAGCCCATTCGTATGTTCCACTGCGCACCTGGACGGCTACTATTATTTTATCAATAAGGGCGCCGGGGAAAAGAATTGCCTGTTCTCGTGAAAAGCATATATATGGGTGTTATGAACACTGCCGGTTAGGGTGAATTAAACCCAATACGCGGGTTATCCCGCTTAGTGCAGCACGCCGATGCTTACTCGATGGCCTTCTCCAGGTCTTTGGCCAGGGCTGCTGCTTCGGGGGCGGCCAGGTCTATGGATAGGGCGCCTCCTCCGGGGTGGGCGAGGGTCAGGGTTATTGCGTCGCCTTCGCGCCTTATCCTCCATCTCTCGTCCTTCCTGAGCTTCAGCTCTTCCGCGATGAAAGACGCGGGATCGAATTGCGCTATCTGAATCAGTATCCCGAAGGCGTCCCGGGGATGGATGAAGAGGTCCTTCCACTCCCCCGGGCTGTCTTCATCGTAGCCGAAGAATGGAATATTCTGCGATCTGAGGAGCGCTGCGGTTTTCTTTATGTCCGGGGTCTGGAGGCAGATGTGATGGACGCCCTGCCGGCTTGCGAGGAAAGGGTCGAGAAAGCTGCCTTCTTCCGTAGGGCTGATGATCTCGATCCTGCTCAGGTCTCCGAGGGACAAAACAGCGCCCAGGAACTTCGACTCCTCGTCCATTGAGGACGAGCCGGGCACTGCCCCCAGGATGGAACAGAAGAAGTCGACGGCCTTCCGGTGGTCCCTCACCGCAATGGAGACATGGTCTATTCGTGATATGTCGGCTGATTTCATAGGGGCTCCTTATCTTTAGGAATATATCTTGAGCCTATCATAAAGCACGGGATCGTGGGAACGCAATGGGAAGCCGGCACACGCGAGATTATCCGGTTGCGCGCGGGCAAAAAAAGCCTTATCTTTTCGAAGAAATAAAAATGTGAGAGGTTGAGAATTCATGGACAAGATGAGGCGGATCAGGAAAGTGCTCAAGAGCGTTCCCACTATCGAGGGCGCGGGCGTCCATCTGAAGCGGGCTTTTGGCTACAACGAGTGCCCCAGGCTCGATCCCTTTCTCCTCCTCGATGATTTTCATTCCTCGAACCCGGCGGACTATATAAAGGGTTTCCCGTGGCACCCCCATCGGGGGATTGAGACGATCACCTATATGCGGGAGGGCGTGGTGGAGCACGGGGACAGCATGGGGAACCGCGGGGTCATCTCCGCGGGCGATATTCAGTGGATGACTGCGGGAAGCGGCATTATCCACCAGGAGATGCCCAAAGGCCGGGAAGACGGGCTCATGCATGGGTTTCAGCTCTGGGCCAACCTCCCGGGCTCCCATAAAATGATGAAGCCGCGCTACCGGGAGATCAAGAGCACGGATATTCCGGAAGTGGCCCTGGAGAACGGGGTCCGGGTGAGAGTAATTGCCGGAGAGATAGAAGGGGTAAAAGGCCCGGTGGAGGATATCGTCACCGATCCCCGCTACCTCGACATCACTTTACCCCCGAGGACAACCTTCGCCTGCCCGGCTGCACGAGGCCATACCGTCTTTACCTATATCACCGAAGGAGAGGGTTATTTCGACGAAAGCCGCGATCCCTATCAATTCGAGATAAAAGAGATTAATTATTTCAATTTCCGCAGGGACTGCCTTCTGGAAAAGGAAAGCCTCATCCTCTATGAGGATGGCGACATTCTCCATATCACTGCCGGAAATTCTCCCCTGAATTTCCTCCTCGTCTCCGGTGAGCCCATAGGCGAGCCGGTCGCCTGGTATGGCCCCATAGTAATGAACAGCAAAGAGGAGCTGAGGGTAGCCTTCGAGGAGTACGAGCAGGGCACATTCATAAAAAGTACCGGTTAGATGGCCGAAGGGTCGGCCTGTTGAAGAAAACGATCCCCCCGTCGTCGATTGTTCAATAATTTCCTTGAAAATCCTTCGCAATCGCAGGACAATGGATAGGTGCGAACGCCATTGAGACCGGCGCTCTGGTTGGCTTCACCTGGCCGATCGTAGAAA
>DASXUJ010000022.1 GCA_036504895.1 Syntrophorhabdaceae bacterium | reverse complement strand
AATATGTCAAAGAGACTTTTTACCTGTTCCAGGTTGGAGCGCAGCCTCGCCATGATCAGCTCTTCATTGGGGTCCCTCACCGTATATTCCGAGAGGAGCCTTCCCAACGTGCCGTGTTTGATCTGCCATTGCGCCTGGGGGCGTTTGTTTTGGAGCAAAAGATACGTATATCCCAGAGAATTGAGGTCAGACACATTCTTGACCATCTCATGGGCAAAGCGCTCCGTCCGCGAAGCCTGACCGATATTTTTGTATTGTAAAGAGACGGTAAGCGCCACGAGCAGGGCAAGGCCTACGGTGATCGCAGCACTGAGCCGGAGCTTTGCCCTGACCGACATGGCTGTCAGGGGGTGAAAAAAGGAAATTCTCCTAATGGACAATGCTCACCGCCTGGGGTTTCACTTTATCCAGGGCGTCGAAATAGATAAAATCGAGATAATTAGGTATCTCTCCTTTTTCGAGCAGGTTGTTGCGCATCGCCCACTTTGCCTCTCGCTCCATGAGAACGAGCAGGTCCTGAGTCAACTGGAGCTGAAAGAACGTGCGGGACCAGTTTTCGAGGAACCCCTCCGCGTCTTGCTTTAAAATATCGCGCAGGACGGCTTTGGCTTTATCCGGATACTTCAACAGAAAACTCTCGGCTTCTGCGAGGGCGGCCATGAACCGCTCGGTCCGTTTCGGCTCCTTCTTGAGAAATCCTTCCTTTGCAATGAGGGTAAAATAATATTCCTGCCCGCCCTGTACCGGCCAGCGCGCAACCTTCGGGCCCAGTTGCTTCACCATCGTTGTGGTATAAGGCGGCCAGCAGACCGCCGCGTCGATCGTTCCCTGTCTCATCTGTTTCACCATTTCCGAAGGGGCAAGGTTGACGATCCGCACGCTACCAATGGGAATGCGATTATAGATGAGGTAGGTATAGAAAAAGAACTCAGGCATGCTGCCCCGGTTGATGGCGACCCGCTTCCCTTTCAGGTCCGCAGGACGGGCGATCGCGTGATCTTTTCGTATCATCAGCTCAATGTCCGCTGCCATGCCGATGGTGGCCGCCATTCTCAAATCGCGATGCCTGGCATTCTGCACCACAAAGACGAATTCCGCGGCAGTCAGCCAATCGAGCTTATCCGCCGTCAGATCGTCGATTGCCATAGCCCCTGACTCGTATTCCTTGAGCACTACATCGATACCCTGCTTCTTGAAAAATCCTTGTCCATGCGCGATACGAACGAGGGCGGTCTTAATGTCCATGGCAACGCCGACCCTAAGAGGCTCCGCCCCCGGATTACCCGTCAAGATCACGAAAAGAAGCAGCCCGCAGACAACTGCCGCCGTACCGGTCCGGGTGAATATGCCCTTTTTCAATATTCGATCCCTCCGTCACTCCTTCTTTTAATGGCGATCGCTCTCCCGGTGAATGATCCCTATTGCTTCGGGCTTCACCGCTTTCATTGCCCTTACGTCGATCAAATCGAGAAAGTTCGGCATCTTCCGCTTCGAGGTCAGATTGTTCCTGATCATCCAATGCGCCTCGGCTTCCATAAGTGCGAGGAGTCCCTGGTCCATTCTTACTTCATACTTATTTTCGGACCAACCCCTGCGCACCTGGTCCATCGTCAGGCCCGTCGCCTTTGCGATAATCCCCATCGCTTCTTCCGGATGGGCCTTCGTAAACGCCTCCGCATCGCTCATTGCCTTCAGGAGCTTCTCGAGGACCGCGGGCCTTTCCCTGATGACGTCGTCCCGTGTCACCAGAAGAGCGTAGTAATCGGTCCGGCCGTGAGATTGAAGGAAGACCGCTTCTTTCCCGAGTATATCCCTGATCTCCTCTATATAAGGGGACCAGACACAGGCGGCCGTTGCCGTGCCTTTCCTCATGGCCTCCACCACTTCGGCGGGAGGGAGATAGACCGCCCGGACCTTCTGATAGGGGATGCCGTTGCGCTGCAAATAGGCGCCCAGAAAGAATTGGGCGACGGTGCCCTTCGGGACGGCTACCGTTTTACCCTGGAGATCGGCCGGTTTCGCAATGCCCCTGCCCCGCCTCGCGATAATCTGCATGCCCCCGCCCTTACCGATAGCACCTATTACGCGCAGATTCGAGGCTTTGAAGCTATGTGCCACGAACGCGAAATCAGCAGCCGTCGCCACGTCCGCCGTACCTTCTTCGAGATGCTTCAGGCCGAGGGGCCCCGACTGATAGACCTTCAGTGCAGGCGAAAGACCGTTTTTCTCGAAAAGGCGACGACCATCGGCAACGAAGAAGAGGCCCATAACGTTCGCGGAGATAGCGGCAAGCTTGATTTCATCTCGGCCTGCCGGAGGGGCACACCCGGAAAGGGCGATCAGGAGGGTGCTCATGAACGCCGGAATGAGAGCTGTCAGTGCAAAAAGGCCGGACTTCTTCATTATCATATATTCGAAATATGGTACCAAATAGGATTATTATTGTAAATGGCCCGGTCTTTGATTATTTCAGAGGAGGGGGAAAAATAGACTTTTCGTCAACTCTCTGCCGGCAACAGGAATAGAAGATGGAGGGAAAAAGGATATTACGGCGTACCCATTCGCCGCGTCGAGATCAATCTTTCGCAGCGCCAAACCTCGGCATTACTTCGTCAGGATATCCGGATAGAGGGTCTTCCAGAAGCCGCAGTGGTGGGCTGCACCGGCATTGAAATAGCCGACCTTGCCCGGCTCCAGATTCATGACCTTATTATCGGCATTGAAAACTTCCCACCCGGGCGAATCAGGGGCAGCCGGTCTGCCTGTTTTCGCGAAGCTCGTCCAGTATGCCATCATTTGAACCGCGAGTTTTTGTGATGGCGCCGGGAGGTCCGGACCCGCGAGATTGCTCGTATTGTCGAAGTGGGGGAACTGGTAGGGCAGTTCCGATGAGTGGACCGCACCCATTTCGAACCCGGGATCAGGGGCGACCGGCGGCGCATTCCGGTCGGAAAAGACGAACTGATACACCGGGACCGATTCCCTGAGTAATTTGGCCGTCTCGAGATAAATACAGTTATTGATCCCCACATCGGGCCGGAAATCGGACCAGACCGTGCCCAGGGCGGAGGCTGCCGAAGTGAAGGCGCCGGGCGGATATTCCTGCGCCACCGCGTCGGTGTGGGCGCCGTAGGTCTGTTTCAAAAGGTCTGCATAATTGTCCCTGGTGACGGATTGCCCGGCCTGGACCGCGTAGGCCACGTAGAGCCGGAGCTCGTCCCTGGTGCCGCCGCTCAATACGGGCACGTGGACGAATTTGCCCGCCGGGATCGCCCTGGCCCCGGGCATTGGGACGGTCCTGGTCCCGGTGACGGGCATAAAGGTCACGATGCTCGAACCTGCGACGGTTGACGCCGCGTCGAGGAGATCCTTTACCGGCTTCTTCCTGAGGCACGCGAGCGCCGTCTTTTCGTCGCCACACCCTACCAGGGATGCAGCCTTCCGGCCGATCTTCTTTCCCTCCTCCAGAGTGGGAAGAGGGGTGACGCAGCCGGCGCTCTGGATGATGGCCTTATGGAAAAGCCCGGTCGTCTCATCGGGCGCCAGGATGTGCATGCATACGCCCGCCGCACCGGCGGACTCTCCGGCAATGGTAATATTCTCCGGATCTCCCCCGAAAACCTCGATATTCTTCTTTACCCACCTCAGGGCGGCGCGCTGGTCCTCGAGGCCGTACCCGCCGTTATGATCCGATCCGAACGAGGGATGGGCGGTGAAGCCGAATATACCGAGCCGGTAGTTCATCGATACCACGACCACGTCGCCCGATTTCGCCATGTAATCGAGGGGGTAGAGCGCGCTCGATCCGCCCACAAAGGCGCCGCCGTGAAGCCAGACGATCACCGCCCGGCGGCGGTCGAGGTCCGCCTTGCCGGAATAAGGGACGGTCACGTTGAGATGGAGGCAATCTTCGTTATAACTCGCTTCGGGGATCCCGTACCGCTTGAGCTGGGGACAGGCATTTTTATATTTTGTGGCGTCGAGGATGCCGGTCCAGGCAGTGGCGTCCTTTGGCGTACTCCACCTCAGCTCGCCTACCGGAGGCCGGGCGTAAGGTATACCTTTGAATTCCCGCACCCCCTCGTGGATGAGGCCGCGGACCAGGCCTTTATCCGTCCGTACCACGGCAGGGTCGGGACCGGTCTGGGCACCGAGAGTTTCAGCACAAAAAAGGAGCATGGTTATGACCCATAGCACCAAAGTCATAAAGATCGACATTTTCCTGTCCATAAAATTTACTCCTCTCGCTCTTTTCTATTAATACCGTTCATATATTTGGTCCATCCCCGTATGTACGGCACTGCTGGTCTCGATCGGCTATCATACATATTTTCGTCGATTGCCGCAAGGACGCCTTCATCCGATTAAGAAATAATCACGAGATTCGATAATCAAATAGAGTGCAGCGGTGCCGCCGCATGGGGCTGGAAAAAGCCGCCGTCTTCTTCCTTGCGGCTCCTCAACTGCACAAAAATATCTCCGGAGGAATCAAGACGATGTTAACAAGACATAGGGGAACAAAAATGAAAAACATCTTGAAGCACTGCAGTCCCGCTGCACGATCTGCCGGGCGGAAGATCACCGTCTCCCTCTTCCTGCTCTTTCTGTCTCTCACCCTCCTGTGCCCCGCATACGGGGCGCCGCCTACCTATCCGATCTCCTCCGATGTGTATACTACCCTTCAGCGGACGATAAGGCCTCTCGCCATTCCCGGGGCGCAGGAGCTTACCATAACCGAGGTCGACCAGTACGCCGCCCAGGGCTACACCAGCTACGATCCCATGGGCGCTCCCGTAGATTACGGCCCCCTTCTCCCCAATGGCGGCGCGGCAGGGGCGCGCACCCCGGTCGAAACCCTTCTCAATTTCTTCTCCATCTCGGACATCCATATTACCGATAAAGAATCACCTGCCCAAAGCGTCTATCCCGGAACGGTGGCGCCTTACGGAAATGTAAATACCTCGGCCTACTCACCGGTCATCCTTTCCACCACCCACGTCCTCGACGCGGCGATCCAGACGGTCAATGCCCTCCACGTACAGACCCCCTTCGATTTCGGCATCTCTTTGGGGGATGATGCGAACAATACTCAGTATAACGAGCTCAGGTGGTTTATCGACGTCATAGACGGGAAGCGGATCAATCCCAGCTCGGGAGCGCACAAGGGGGCAGGCTCGATAGATTACCAGAGGCCCTACCAGGCGGCCGGCCTCGACAAGTCGATCCCCTGGTATGTGGTCATCGGCAATCACGATCAGTATTGGCTGGGCACTCTTACTTATACGGACTACGTGCGGCGCATCCTCACAGGTCCCACGATCCTCGACATCGGACTCGTGGGCGCGGGAGGGTTTCCCACTTTTGAGTCCCGCGGGTTTTACGTGGGCACCATCGACGGCGCCACCCCCTTAGGGACTATCATCGGCGCGGGAGCAGACGGGACCATCACGCCGCCCCTGGTAGCAGCCGACCCGAGCCGCCGCAGCCTCTCTACCGATACGTCCACGTCCTTAAAATGGATGAGAGAATTCTTCAATACCACGTCACACCCGAAAGGCCACGGACTCACCCAGGCAAACCTCGATCGGGACTGGGCCTCTTACACCTTCGAGCCTAAATCAAACGTGCCGGTAAAGGTTATCGTTCTCGACGACACCTGCAAGGAAAATCCCTACGCCATTTATAGCTCCTACGCACGGGGCTGTCTCGACCAGGAGAGGTATGATTGGCTCATCAACGAGCTCGAGCTGGGTCAGGCCCAGGGCAAGCTCATGATCATTGCCGCCCATATCCCGGTGGGGCCCCAGACGAACGTCCCGGACGCCCCGGTCCCCGCGAACGCACAATCCCAGAACGTGCCGAACGACACGGTGATCCCCCTCTTTATTTCCACATGCAACGACGACTCAACCCCTGTGGGCGTCCCCTGCCAGACTCCCGGCGCCCCGATCGCGAATAACGATCCCGTGCCCCCCTATAGTGTAGTGACCGATGCAATGCTCCTTCAGACGCTTCACAATTATTCGAATGTAATTCTATGGATATCGGGCCATCGCCACATCAATACCGTCACGCCCCAGCCCGGACCGAGTCCTGAATTCGGATTCTGGGAGGTGGAGACCTCATCTCTGCGCGATCATCCCCAGCAGTTCCGTACCTTTAACATCGTCCGCAACGCGGAAAATACGGTCTCCATATTCGTCACCAATGTGGACCCGGCGGTCCAGGGCGACTCTCCTGCCGCAAAATCCCGGGGGTACAGTATCGCCGCCGGCAGGATCGCGGCAGGCACCGTGGGCCAGGGCCTCACCGATACCACCCCCCACGTATTCAACGCGGAGCTTATAAAACCCCTGGCCACCCCGTACACGATGACCGTCAATGTCACCGGGCCGGGCACGGTGGCGATGGGACCTTACCAGGCGGCTACATGCGCGGTAGGAACTCCCTGCACCGGCTCCTATCTGCCGGGCACGCAGGTAACCCTCACACCGACCCCGGGCTCGGGAGCCGCATTTGCCGGATGGTCGGCCTGCGCGGGAAAATCTACCTGCACCATCACCATGACGGGTAACATCGCGGTGACCGCCACCTTCACGAGCGCCCCTACCGCGGCCGTCACTCCCCTCTACAAGAATTTCGGTAATGTGAGGACAGGCCGTACGGCAATCGCCACATTCACGGTCAAAAACACCGCGACCAAGGGCATTGCGGACCTTACCATCACGGACCTCTCGATCACCTCGACCACGGGAGATGCGGACCAGTTCTCGATTGTGGCAGGTAAGGACCGATGTTCCGGCCGGACCCTGGCGCCGGGCAGGACCTGCACCTTCCAGGCAGCCTTCACGCCCACCTCGGTTCGCGCAAAATCAGCGGTTATCAACCTTGTTTCCGATGATCCCGCGACCCCGACGGCGACACAGATCTGGGGTGTAGGGAAATAGCTTCTTCCTTCTTCGAATCGAAAACGGGGGCCCGGCTCGACGCCGCGGCCCCCGTTTTTTTGTAAGAATCCTCTCTCATCTGACGCACTCCCCCACGGAGCCGGCTTCGCACCTGCTGCCGTCAGGCCAGATCGCTCCCGTGAAACGGGTCCCCGAAAGGTTCGCACCCGTGAGGTTCGCGGCGGAGAGGTTTGCCTGGGAGAGGCTCGCTCCCGAAAGATTGGCGCCCGAAAGATTGGCGCCCGAAAGGTCCGAATTCGAAAGGTCGGAGCCGGAGAGGTCCGATCCCGCCAGGCTGGCCCCCGTAAGACTCGCCCCTGAAAGGTCGCAGGCCCGGCAGTTTTGAGTGGCTCTCATCTGGTCCAGGTGCGCCTGATTAAAGGCCCGGGCAAGGCAGGGGAAAAGAAGGATCAACGTAACCAGTGCCATGAAGACCGGGACGACTATTTTTGTCATGCCTTTTCTCCTTTTTTCTTTTCTCTTCCTCGGGATATCTATCCCTAAGCCGCCTTCATCGTTAAAGATATGGTTCTTTCGCTAAATATGCAACCTGTCCTCGTCTCAATTTCTATGTTCACCCCCTTTCATACGGGCCTCAGATGACTATATTCGGGGAGGACGTATGCGTGGTTCAACACGCAACAAAAGGAGGACACCATGGGAAATCCATTCGTACACGCAGAGTTGCACACAAAGGACCCGGAGAGGGCGAAAGAATTCTACAAAGGCTTATTCGATTGGGAATATGAAGAAGTGCCCGAGATAAATTATACGGTCATAAAAGTCGGAGAAGGCACCGGAGGAGGTATGATGATGAGCCCCATACCCGATGCCCCGGCCCAATGGGTGCCCTACGTACTGGTGGAAGACGTCGCCCTTTCCACCAGGAGGGCGGAATCTCTCGGCGCCGAGGTGCTCGTGAATGTGACCGACATACCGGACACCGGCTGGTTCAGCATGCTCCTCGACCCCACCGGCGCAGCCTTCGCCATCTTCCAGCCAAGAATGTCGGGGTAAAAGGTTCGACAAAGAACCCAATGGCCGTGGAGTAATTTACTAATCAGTGCGCATGGTTGGAAAAGCTCCGCAATTAGCGCGCACAGCGCGCGAGAGGGGGAGGCTCGGTCGGCTTTGCCGCCCGAGGGGGCGACGCGAGCCCCTTTAATTGCCCTACTTCAGCTTCAGCTTCACCTCGAAGGTGCGGTCGGGCAGCGGCTCGACCGCAAATCCCAGGCGACGGCAGACACCGAGCATCTTAGTGTTTCCTGCCTGAACATAGCCCTTGAATTCCGCGATCCCTTTTTCCTGGGCGATGCCTATGAGCACGTCTACCAGCTTGTAGCCCAGACCCTTCCCATGAAAATCATCGTGAACCACCACGGCATATTCTCCGCTTGCGAAGCTCGGCTCGATCACAAGCCTGCTTATCCCGATGATGCGCCTGACGCCGCCCTGCCTCATTTCGGCGACCATGGCTATTTCGCGGTCATAGTCGATATTGCAGAACCTCACGTGCATTTCATGGGTAATGGTGCTGATGGTCTGAAAGAACCTGGTCCGGAGGGTCTCCTCGGACAGGGTCGAGAGCATCTCGTGCTCCAGTGGCTCGTCCTCGGGCCGCACGGGCCTCAGGATCACCTCCGTGCCGTCGGGCAGCGTCCATGGAGTCACGTACCGCGAGGGATAGGGGGTGATGATGAGATGGGGATAAAGGGATGGGGAGGAAGTCGCCTCGGCCTTGAGAATGATCCGCGCATCGAGGACCGAAGGCCTGCCGTCCGTCACGGCGATGGGGTTTATATCCATCTCCGCGATCTCCGGGAAATCGACGATCATATTGGAGAAGACGACGATCATCTCCTCGAGCTTTCTAAAGTCTGCGGGCGGCCTGCCCCTGTACCCGTGGAGCATCCTGTACACCCGCGTCTCTTCCATGAGCCGCCTCGCGAGGGTCTGGTTGAGGGGCGGCAGGGCCAGGGAAAAATCCCGGAACACCTGGGCGCCCACGCCGCCCATGCCGAAGAGGATGACGGTCCCGAACTTCGGGTCTCTCTTCGCTCCGAGCATGAGGTGGTAATCGATCTTTTCGACCATCTTCTGAACCGCGATGCCCGCAATGTGCACGGAGGGGGCCTCGCCTTTGATCCGCGTCAGGATACGGGCGTACTCCGACCTCAACTCCTCCTCGTCGGCCACGCCGATGGCGAGGCCGCCCACGTCTGCCCGATCGAAGATATCGGGGGAAATTACCTTGAGGACCACGGGATAACCGATCTTTTTGGCTTTTTCCACGGCCTCCTCCACGCCTGAGGTCATATGGGACCTGATCGTGGGGATGCCGTAATTGGTGAGAAACCGTGCCGCCTCTTCGCCGCCCAGGAAGGTCCTTCCCTCCCCGAGGGCGCTCTTCACGGCCACACGCAGGTTATTGGTGGGCGGGGCCCGGTCCACGGAGAGCTCCGACGGCGTCTCGTAGAGGAGCTCGAGGTTCCGCTCGTACCGGTACATGTAGACGTAGGTCTTTACCGCCTCCTCGGGCGTATCGTAGTCGGGAATGTTGTGCCTGAGGAGGAGCTCCTTGCCCTTTCGGGCCTCGAGACCGCCCATGCAGGCGGTGAGGATCGGCTTTTGCGATTGTCCCGCGCGCTCGCTCACGACCCGTGCGAAATCTTCCGAGCTTGCGGCCGCCTGATAGGTGTAGATGATGAGGATACCGTCCACTCCGGGGTCCTCGAGGCCGATTGCGATCGCCCTGTCGAACCTCCCCGCATCTGCATCGCGCAGAAGGTAGATGGGGTTCTGCCTGTTCCAATAGGATGGGAGAATATCATCGAATTCCTTTAAGCTGGCACCTGAGAGGGAGGCAAGGACACCGCCCAGGTCGGTAAGGGTATTCGTCGCCATGGTGCCCACGCCGCCCGCATTGGTGATAATGAGAAGGCGTGGTCCCTTGGGAAGGCGCCTCGAATGAAGAACGCCGGCCACATTGAAGATATCGGCCGCCTCCCTCACCCTCACCACGCCGATTCTTTTGAAGAGGGCATCGTACATGCGGTTATGTCCGGCCATGGAGCCCGTGAGCGAACGGGCGGTCTCATCCTCCTCGTCGGCAGGAAGGGGTCTCAGCACGATGATGGGCTTGTTGCGGGAAAAGCCCTTGGCCGCGCTCGCGAACCGTTTGATGTCTCCCATCCCGTGCTCCATATAGATCATGATGCTCCTCGTGGAGGGATCTTCACCCAGAAAATCGATGAGGTCGCCGAAGCCCACGTCGATCATGGATCCCAAAGAGGCGATCATGCTGAAGCCTATCCGGGCGTCTACGCCCCACTCCATGAGGGCCCTCCCGAAGGCGGCGCTCTCGGTGATAAAGGCGATATTGCCCTTGTCGGGCATATCCTCTATGGGCGTCGTGTTGAGCCCTATGGTGGGCCTGATTATGCCTACGCTGTTGGGCCCGATGATCCGCATCCCATACTTGTCGCGCAGCGCCGCAATCTCCCCTTCCTGTCTCTTTCCTTCGGAACCCCCCTCGCCGAACCCCGACGAGACGATAATCACCCCGCCGGCGCCTGCAAGCCCGCAGTCTTCGATCGCCTCGACGACCATCTCCCTGGGCACGGCGATCACGGCAAGGTCGACGGCCCGGGGAATATCTTTTACGCGCCCGTAGCAGGGGAGCCCCATAACCGACTCCCTGTGAGGGTTTACCGCAAATACCTGCCGGTCCTCCGACAGAAGGAGATTCCGGAGAATGGATCTCCCTACGGAATGCTCCTTATCGGTGGCGCCTACCACTGCGATGCTCTTCGGATTGAACAGGGTTTTGAGATCGTTCATTCGCTTTTTCCTTTAAGCTCGTTATTTCCCGGATGCCAGCCGTTCCCCGCCTCTCGTCTCCTACTCTTTCTCTCCGTCCAAAAAGGTGCGGAGACAGCGGCTGAAGGTTTCCGGATACTGGTGCATGGCAGAATGGCCGCCCGGCATGCGTATGAGCCAGGAGCCGGGGATCTTCGCCGCCATACGGAGCGAATTGGCCGGAGGGATCACCACGTCCTCCGTGCCGGTAATAATCAACGTCGGTGACGAGAGGGTGCCGATTCTTTTGCATGTCCCCTTCCATGAGGCAAGGGCATTGCCCTGTCGCTCCAGGGTCTCCCGCAACGGCTGCTCTTTGGCTCGCGGCAACTTTTGCAGGAAATCGGGGTGATCGTCGAGCCATTTCCCAGGATAGAGGATGGAGACGAGACGTCCGGAGCGTTCTTGTCTGGAACCCGAAAGGTCCATGAGGGCGGCCAGGACTTCAGGGCGGGCCTCTACCACGTCAGAACCTGTCCAATCGCAATTTCCCGCGTAGAGGATCAGCTTGTCCACCTTCTCCGGATACCTGAGCGCGAGCTCGGTGGCGATGAAAGTGCCCATGGACCAGCCGAGGAGATGGGCCTTTTTTATTTTCAGGGCGTCCATGAGGCCCCTCGTGTCCTCTGCGAAAAGCTCTATGGTAAAGGGTTTGTCCGAGGCCGTGGTTTTCCCGATGCCGCGGTTATCGAAGATAATGACTTTATAGCGCGCGGACAGGACCTCGATCGTGAGGGGGTCCCAGATGTCCATGGTAGCGCTGTAACCGGTAATGAGGATGATGGGGAAGCCCTCGCCCTTCACCCTATAGCTCACGTCGATGTCGCCCACCCGGACCAGCCCGGTCGCGGCTTCCGTAACGGCATTTCTTACCGGGGCCTGCCCATCGTCGTTTCCGGCCCGGCATAAGGGGGCCGGGAGCCAGGAAATAGAGAGAAAGGCAAAGATACAAATAGTGAGCACCCATTTTGTCATAATTTTCTCCTCCCGAGCTCCGTCCTTACCGGGTCCCGGTGCGAGGGGCCGGGCCGGACACGGGGACGCCTGATGGGTATCTCTTTTCGGCTTCTCGAAGGTCATCGTATGTTCCATTCTTCCAGGTAACAGGGGGGATTGTCAAGCAGGGTTTTCGGGAGAATCGGTTGTTTCGGGGGAGAGCTCTTTGCTTTCATTCCCTCCCCCGGAATCCCGGGTTATTTCACTTTTCCCTTAGGGGCCTTTTCCGTGACGTAGTATCCGGTGCCCACAACCCATCCAAAGGGTTCGAAGAGCTGCACGTAACCCCTCTTGGGCAGGGGCGTCGTTTCATTCGCCTTAGGGAACCAGTAATCCTCGTAACCGCCTCCTGCCTTCGCCGTGGCAATCAAGTCCCTGACGAGGGATTTACCCTTGGCATCCTTAAGATCCAGCCTGTTCTTTCCCTCCACGTCCTTCTGCCCATAGAGGACCACGCATACTCCTTCCGTGGTGTCCGCCCAGAAGTATCCGTCTTTGCCGTAGCGGAGTCCCCGGAGAAGGTCCGCCCCGAGCTGCTTTGCCTGGTCAAGGGTCATCTCCCCTTTCTGCTGCTTCGCCGAGATGGTCTGCAACATGCTGATCGCAGTCTCGATTTCGCTCTTGATGAGTGTGTCCCGCGCGGAAAGAGCTTTCCCTGCCTTTTCCTTGCAGAACCCCGGTTGACACATCGCTGCCGTGCCGAGTACAACCAGAAGCATTACCACCCAAAGCCTTTTCATAGATCCTCCCTGAAATGGGGCGTCAAGGTTCCCACGCGAAGGGGTCGCCCCTCAAGCCCCGTTCCTGCCATTTTCGGAAAATCGCGGCCAAAAGGGGTCTTTTTTTTCTATTCTCCTGCGCCCATGGCCCTTTGTCAAGGACTATTCAGAAGGAATGGCCCCGGAAGACAAATAACTTAATTTTTCTCCTTTGCCGGCCCTTTTTCGAACCCTTCTTTCCAAGGAAGAGAAAGGCAGCAGACACATCCTGTCGTCACGGCGCCCGTGCCGGGAGCGCTGCTCCCCCATGCCCGCCGACAGTACGACAGTATGATTATGGGGCCCTCTTGACCTCGAATTCAAGAGGGGGAAGGATAAAGGGTTGGTTCAACCATTTTTGTTGAATTAGGGTCTGTATTGTGGCAAAACATAGTGAGGCAGGTTTCCGAACCATGGGAAATCTCCGAAAGGGGAGCATTTTTCTTGCACAGGGCACCATTAGACGAGGGGATTGAAGCATGCCTTCGGGAGTAAAGACCAAGGTAGGCATAGGGTTTTGCGACCTCGAGGACGGGCTGGCCTCCGGCTTCCGGGCCGCGCGCGAGGCCGTAGAGTCGGCAGCGATCGGGCGACCCGATTTTGTATACGCCTTCTGTGCCGGCTGTCTCGATCACGAGGCATTTTTCTCGGGGATCAGGCAGGTGGTCGGCTCGGATGTCCCCATTGCGGGAGGCTCCACCATAGGGATAGTCACGAATCACCACCTTCTCTATGATGGTTTTCCCGCTGCCGTGGCGATCATTGAAAGCGAAGACATACGGCACAGGGTCGCCGCCACGGGAGATCTCGATAAGGGCGAGGAGGCCGCGGGGATAAGACTCGCCGAGCTTATGGCAACAGGTCCCGGCGATAAGGGCGTCTTCCTCTTCTTCGAATGGGTGAGAAAGGCCGCCGAAAATGGAATGCCGCCTCTTCTCAACGCATCTTCACCTTTTCTCGATGGTCTTTCACGGAACATGGCTCCTGAAATTTCTTTAGCCGGGGCCGGTATGCTGGGGAATTATGAAATAGGCCCGGGCACACAGTTCTGCGGCTCCTATGTGGGCACCCAGCAGGCTGTCGGGATCGTCCTTTCCGGGAATGTCTCCCTCGACTCCGTCATCATGCACGGCTGCAGCCCCCTCGACGGGGTTTATCACAGGATCACGAAAATCGAAGGGCCGGTGATCTACGAGCTGGACGGGAGACCCATCGCGGAAATCATCGACGAGCTCTTCGGCAACCGCGAATGGCGGGGCCAGGCGCCCGTCAATTATCTCACTCTCGGGGTAAACTACGGCGAGCGTTATGGAGACCCCCGGGAGAGCGACTATGTAAACCGCCTGATGATAGGCGTTCTGCCTGACGGAAGCGGGGTGACTCTCTTTGAGCCGGATTTTGAAGAGGGCCTCGAAGTCCAGTTTATGCTCAGAGATACGAGAAAAATGGTAGAATCAGCCGGAGAGAATTCAATGGCCCTTATGGAAAGGGTGGTGAGGGAAGGGAAAAAGCCCCTCTTCGCCCTCTATATCGACTGTGCGGGCAGGACCATGGGGTATTCGAGCTCGACAGCGGAGGAATCGGCTGAAGTCCAGCGGACGTGCAACCATTACGGGGTTCCCCTCCTCGGGCTCTTTACGGGCGTTGAGATCGCTCCGCTCCTGGGAAGGCCCAGGGGTCTCGATTGGACCGGCGTCCTTGTCGTTATTGCAGAGGACCCATGAAGGATGATATGAACGGCCCCGACAGGGACGAAGAAATCACCGCACTCAGGAAATCACTCGACGAGGAGAAGACCCGTTCGGTCTATTACCAGCGTATGGCCGAAGAAAAGGGAAAGCGCCATCTCGCCGAGATCACTGAGATCTCCGATGCCCTCGCGAAAAACAGGCAGACGGAAAAAGAGCTGAGGGAATCGGAGGAGCGCTATCGGATCGCCATCGAGCATTCCCATGACGGAGTGGCGATTATCCGGGACGGCGTCCATATCTACGCAAACCGGAGGCTTGTGGAAATCTTCGGGTATGGCGCCCCTGAAGATCTTTTGGGCCAGCCGGCGGTTTTTCTCGTCCATGAGGACGAAAAGGAGAAGATCTCCAATTACCACGCCATGCGCTTGAAGGGTGAGGCTACCCCGGACAGGTACGAGTTCAAGGGAGTGAAGAAGGACGGCGCCCTCGTCTATATCGAGGCAGTGGTAAGCACTATTGCCTTCGCGGGCAAGAGCGCGATCCTCGCATATCTCCGCGACATCGGAGACCGCAGGAGATTGGAGGAGGAGCTTTTCAAAGCGAGCAAGCTCGAATCCCTGGGCATCCTCGCCGGCGGCATCGCCCACGATTTCAATAATATCATGACCGCCATCATGGGAAATATCTCCCTGGCCAAAATGACGACCAAACCCGACGATCCCTCATTCAAGCGGCTCGCGGGCGCCGAGCAGGCGGTGAACAGGGCGAAGGACCTGACCCAGCAGCTCCTCACCTTTTCCAAGGGGGGCGCGCCGATCAAGAGGACCACGGGCATCACCCATATCCTGGAGGATTCGACGAATTTTACCCTTACCGGCTCGAATGTGCGCTGCTTCTTCTCCCTTCCCGAAGACCTCTGGAACGTGGATGTGGATGAAGGGCAGGTGAGCCAGGTAATACAGAACCTCGTCATCAACGCAAAAGAGGCCATGCCTACAGGCGGCACAATTGAAGTAAAGGCCGAAAACCTAATGATCGAGCAGGACCAGGGGCCGGGAGATGTGCTCCCCGGCAGGGGCTCCTACATTCGGGTCACCATCATGGACCACGGCATCGGCATACCGGAAGAGTATGTGGATAAGATCTTCGATCCCTTTTTCACTACAAAACAGAGGGGAAGCGGCCTCGGGCTCGCCACCTCCTATTCCATCATCCGAAAGCACGGCGGATATATCGAAGTAAAATCGCACCTGGGGATCGGTACCACCTTCATCATTACCCTTCCCGCCACACAAAAGAAAAATCCTCTCTCATCGGGTGATAAAGCCTCCCTTACCACAGGGAAGGGCCGGATCCTGCTCATGGATGACGAAGAGATCGTGCGCGACACCATAGGCGAAATGCTCGGGTTCCTCGGATACGAAACAGAATGCGCAAAAGACGGGGTGGAGGCGATCGATCTCTATGTGGAAGCCCGGAAGAAGGCCGCCCCCTTCGATCTCGTAATTCTGGACCTTACCATTCCAGGCGGTATGGGAGGAGAGGAGGCCATGGAAGAGCTCGTGGAGATCGACCCCGGGATAAAGGCGGTGGTATCGAGCGGATACGCAAACAATCGGATCATGTCCGATTTCACCCGCTATGGGTTTGTGGACATGATTTCCAAGCCTTATAAGCTCGAGGAGCTGAGTGAGACCCTCGCGAGGGTGCTCCGGAAGGCTCCCTGAAAAGGAGCGGTTGCCCTGATATCAATAAAAAAATCATTTTTCCTCTTGACATCCTTTGAGGCCATATGTAGTATTCATCTCAGGCAACATCACTAAATATAGGGGGTATTGATGGAGACCACTGACTTAAACCTTTTTGTCCGCACTTCCGAAGAATCCATTTCCGACTGGGACAGGACCAAAATTGTAGACGCTCTCACGAGGGAGACGGTAATCGATGAGGATACCGCCGTCGAAGTGAGCAGGGAAGTGGAGAAGATGGTAAGAAAATCGGGCATTAAGGTGGTGACCGCACCCCTTATCAGAGAAATCGTAAATGCCAAACTGATAGAAAAAGGACTTGAAACCCCCCGGAAGATGCATACCAGGCTCGGTATGCCGGTCTTTGATGTGGATAACCTCATCCTTCACCCGAATAAAGAAAACGCGAACGTGCCCCATGGTCCGGAAGCCACAAACCTGACCCTGGCGGAAAGGATAAAGAAGGAGTACGCACTCCTCTCCGTCTTCTCTCCGGAAGTCGCGGACGCCCATATGAACGGCGACATCCACCTCCACGACCTCGGATTCATCGACAGGCCTTATTGCAGCGGCCAGTCCCTGGAATACATCAAGAGATTCGGACTCGACCTGCCCCATTCGCTCTCCATGGCAAAACCGGCAAAACAGCCGGAGGTACTGCTGGCCCACCTCATCAAATTCGCGGCGGCCCTTCAGAGCAACTTCGCGGGCGCTATCGGATGGGATGCGGTCAATATCTTTTTTGCCCCCTATATCGAAGGCATGAGCGACGAACAGGTGAAGCAGCTCGCCCAAATGCTCATCTTCGAATTCTCACAACAGGCAGTGGCGCGCGGCGGTCAGGCCATATTCTCCGATATCAATATCTATTGGGAAGTGCCCAAGCATTTCGTCGATACCCCTGCCATCGGCCCGGGCGGTAAATTCACGGGCAAGACCTATGGCGAATATGAAAAAGAGGGCCAGAGGTTCGCATGGAAGCTCTTCGAGGTATTTAAAGAAGGGGACGGCGCGGGAAGGCCTTTCTTCTTCCCCAAACCGATCGTTCATATTACGGAGAAGTTTTTCCGCACCCCCGACCATATGGAATTCCTCCACCTCATATCGGACGTGGCTGCCGACAAAGGGAATACCTACTTCGTCTTCGACCGGGGAGATACGGCCAAGATATCGGAGTGCTGCCGGTTGAGTTTCAAGCTGGAAGAGCACGACCTCCTCGATGCGAAGGAGCCCTGGAGGATGAGGTATAGCGCCCTTCAGAACGTCTCCCTCAATCTTCCGAGAATCGCCTACCAGGCGAAGAACGACGATACAAAGCTCTTCAACCTTCTCACTGAAAAGTTCATGCTCGCCGTGAAAGCCCATAAGGAAAAGAGGAATTTCCTCGAAAGGCTCCTCTCCCTCGGAGAGAACGGTCCCCTCTCGCTCCTCACCATGAACAGGGATGGATCGCCTTACCTCCGCTTCAACCTCGCGTCCCACCTCGTGGGCATGGTGGGCCTCAATGAGATGGTCCAGGTCCACACGGGCGAGGAGCTGCACGATTCCAAGAAGGCCCTCAAATTCGGCCTCAAAGTAATTGCCCATATGAACCTCCTGTGCGAAAAGATGAAACGGCAGGAAGGCTTTAAGATCCTTCTCGAGCAGACCCCCGCGGAAAGCACGAGCTACCGGTTTGCCCGCCTCGACCTCAGATATTTCTCCCCTATGTCGGGCAGGGTCGTGAAAGGCGATATCGCCACGGGCGAAGTCTATTACACCAATTCTACCCATGTGAATGTAAAGGTGCCCATGAATCCGATCGAAAGGGTAACGAGCGAGGGCATCTTCCATCCCCTCATCGAAGCGGGCTCCATATCCCACGTCTGGCTCGGAGAGTCTCAGCCCTCCAAGGAGGCCATTGCCGACTTCGTCATAAAGACTTTCAAATTCACCACCAGCGACCAGATCGCCTTTTCTCCGGAATTCACCACCTGCAACAAGTGTCACAGGACGGGTCGGGGGCTCCAGGATACCTGCTCCTATTGCGGCTCGGAAGACGTGGACGGAATCACCAGGATCACGGGCTACTTTACGAAAATATCGAGCTGGAACAAGGGGAAGCTGGGAGAGCTTAAGGACAGGCACCGGAACATCGAGTTCTTCTCCAGCGCGGAAGCGGCAGTAAACGAATAACTGATTGATCCAAATATTAAGTGAAGAAGAATATGAGGCCGTGGGCGCGGCTTATGATGAGTCTTCATGGCCCCAAGGGGCGCCTACTCTACGAAACGGGAGGACTGCAGGATATGAGTGTAGTGAAGATCTTTTACAAAGATGATTGTCCCATGTGTCCCATGGCGAAAAAGCTGGGGGAGAGTCTCAAGGAAAAGAATATAGGCGTGATTTCATATAATACGGGAACTGCGGAAGGCCTTGCGGAGGCCACATTCTACCGTGTCATGGCCCTGCCGACCGTCGTGGTGGAAGACGAGATGGAGAACGGACTCGGCGAGTGGCGCGGCAGCGTCCCCCAGATCGAAGAGGTGTTGAGCGCATTCAATGGTTGATGCTCCCTGTATCAAAGGATTTATCGAGACCAGTTTTATCGACTGGAAAAAGCAGCTTTCATCGGTCCTTTTTACGGGGGGATGCAACTTCAGGTGCCCTTATTGCCATAACAGCGGACTCGTGGTGAATCACGAAAAGCTGGAAAACATCCCTCTCGATCACATTTTTCTTACTTTGAAAAAATATAAGAACTGGGTCGATAAGGTGGTGATCACGGGCGGCGAGCCCACGATCCATAAAAACCTTTTTCTTCTCGCCCGCCGGCTCAAGGACATGGGCATGCAGATCAAGCTCGACACGAACGGGTCGAATCCGGCGGCAGTCAGGAGACTGGTAGCTGAAGGTTTCGTGGATTACCTTGCCATGGACGTGAAGGGCCCCCTGGATAAATATTCCCGGTGGTGCGGTGTCGAAACGGACGCCGCGCCCATCCAGGAAAGCATAGATTTCATTATGGAAGGTCACGTGGACTATGAGTTCAGGATGACCGTGGTCCCCTTCCTCCACAGGGAGGAAGACGTCTACCGGACCGCAGAGAGGATCAGGGGGGCCGGGAAGTTCTTTATCCAGGAGTTCCGCTCCGCTCCCACCCTCAATCCCACCTTCGCCCATATCAAGCCCTTCCCGCCTGCCAAAATGGTCCGCATAAGAGAGACCGTGGCCGGAATCCTCCGGGGGGCAAAAAGGGAGGAGAGGGAGAACTCGGAAGGCTAGCCGATGAAAAAATAAATTCTGTGAAATTCCAGGAACAGACTTCTCCTGCCTCATCCTGTATACAACTCCCTATTTTTTTATGTGTTACCCCAATTGCTCTTGATCCTTTTCATACATAAGATATAATTGAAAAAAATCATTCCCTCCCTCCCTCTACGGGCGGGACAAAGGAGGCAGTTGATGAATCGATTTCTCGCTGTTTCGGTGCTGGCTTTCTTTATGGTCCTGAGTGCTCTGCCCGGTAATGCCGCCTCCGGGAAAGATCTCGCAAAAGAAAAGACGATAGGAAATATCGAAGCGATCGCCTTCTTTCACGGCCCCATGCCCACGGGTGTCACCGTATCGCAGAAAGGTCGAATATTCGTCAATTTCCCTCAATGGGGAGACAAGGTAACCGCCACCGTGATGGAGTTGAAGAAGGGAAAGACCGTCCCCTACCCTAACCAGAAGATCAACACCTGCGAAAAGGGCAGTCAGAAGGATTGCTTCGTCTCGGTCCAAAGCGTGGTCGTCGATCCGAAGGACAGGCTCTGGGTCCTCGATACGGGGAGCATCGCCTTCGGACCCACCACATTCGAAGGTCCGAAGCTCGTGGGCATAGACCTCAGCACCAATAAAGTCTTCAAGACCATACTCCTCACCCGGGACGTGGCCCTGGCGAATACCTATCTCAACGACATAAGATTCGATCTGAGGAAGGGAAAGCAAGGCCTGGCATTTATCACCGATTCCGGGGCAGGCGCCATTATCGTGGTCGACCTCGAAACCGGCAAAGGCTGGAGACGGCTCGTCGAACATCCTTCAACCAAGCCTGAGAAGGGTTTTCTCGCCATGGTGGAAGGCAGCCCCCTGCTCCTTTATCTTCCCGGTCAGAAACCATTTCCCCTTGCGGTGGCGGCCGACGGCATCGCCATAAACAACGACGGCTCCCGTCTCTTCTATTGCCCCCTCTCATCCCGCCGTCTCTACAGCGTGAGTGTTGACGCGTTGGCCGACCCTAATGCAACGGAGGAGAGTGTGGTCGCGACCGTCAAGGACCATGGCGACAAAGGCGGTGCATCGGACGGCCTCGAGTCGGACACCCAGGGCCGCATCTACCTTTCCGATTACGAGCACAACGCAATCCACCGCTATATGCCTGACGGCGCCATAGAGACCATCGCCCACGACCCGAGGATGCTCTGGCCCGACACCCTGTCGCTGGCAGGGGACGGCTTTCTCTACTTCACGGCAAACCAGATAGAGCGAGGGCCGGGACATAACGCAGGCAAGGATATGAGGCAGAAGCCTTATGTGTTGTTCAGGGTTAAGGTGGACGCTCAACCGGTCCTTCTCAAGTAAGGTCAGGCGGCAAATCTAAGGCGCATCTTCGTCGTTGCGCGGTCCCTGTGATGCTTTGACGTACTTTAGTACGCCGTCGCATCCCAGAGGACCGCGCGCCTAGAACCTGCATCCTTATCTTTGCCGCCAGGGCTTCGCCCCCTCCCATTATTTACAAGAGTCTAAAAAACCTGCCCATTTGACAAGGTGGTATATTCATTTATTTACTCCGGGTAATCCTGTCGTTGACTCGAAAAAAGACCTGGAAAGGTCTGCCTTCCATTTGCACAATAATGGTCAGGGGCGACAGATTATTCTTGACTCTTCCTGTCCCTGAATCATAGTATGAGAAGATTCCCGTTATACCTGGAAAAAGGAAGCACCTCACGATGGAATGAGACTATAAAGGGGGACGCCATTACACCTGAGAATCCGCCGCAGCATGTGAGGATACCCGTCTGCATTTATCGTGAGACGGGCCGCGGGCCGTCAGTGGTCTGCATCCACGGAAGTGCAAGCACGTCCGGTCAGTGGCGCCCTTTGATGGACCGGCTCTCGGACAGGTTCCGGATTATTGCCCCGGACCTCTATGGTCATGGCCGCACCCCCGCATGGTCAGGTTCTCGCGGCATGTCGGTGGATGACGAGTGCGACCTCCTTGAATCGGTCTTTCAGGCGGCGGGGGAACGATTTCACCTGATCGGCCATTCATGGGGCGGAGCCATTGCCCTTAAAGTTGCGCTGCGCCACCTGCCCCGGCTCCTCTCGTTGACGCTCTACGAGCCTGCCCTGTGGAGCCTTGTCGTGGCCGCGGACCCCGAGAGCGCCGCCTCCCGGGAGATCATGGTGAATAGAGACGAAACCCAATGCATGATGGACAGGGGCGAATTTGAGGCCGCAGGGGAATATTTCGTCGATTACTGGGTCGGTTCCGGCACGTGGAGCACGACGAGCGAGGCGAGGCGCGCCGGTTTCGCGGCGGGCATGGTCGCGGCACGCCCCGAATGGTACGCCTCCTTCCACGAGACCACACCACTCGCCGCCTTCGCGGCACTCGATGTGCCCGCCCTGCTCCTGACCGGAACGAAATCCACCGCCCCTGCAAAGAGACTCATCGCTCTTCTCTCTCCCGTTCTGCCGCGATCCAGAGTGATCACGCTCAGGGATATGGGCCACATGGGCCCCGTGACTCATCCGGCACAGGTAAATAAAGCCATAGAAGATTTTCTCCTGACTATCTCTCCCACCATGTAGAAGCCGGGCGGCCGGATCTCCTTTCTTGACAATTGAACTGGGAGACTTATTTTATCAATATTGGGAATTTTGCCCGTATCCGACAGAAGGGGGGGATGAATACATGACCCGTGCGCCGACAAAGAAAGCCCTTCTCCTCTACCCCAGATGTCCCGATACATTCTGGAGTTTCAAGTATGCCATACGGTTCATTTCAAAGAAGGCCCTTAATCCTCCCCTGGGATTGCTTACGGTTGCCGCCATGCTCCCCGGGGAATGGGAAAAGAGACTTATAGACATGAATGTGACCCAGCTGAAGGATGAGCATCTCCGGTGGGCCGACCTCGTCTTTATCAGCGCCATGGCGATTCAGAGGGGATCGGTAAAAGAGGTCCTTGCCCGGTGCAGGGCACAAGGAGTGCCAATCGTGGCAGGAGGCCCGCTTTTTACCGCAAATCATGATCAATACCCTGAGGTGGACCACCTGGTCCTCAATGAAGCCGAGGTTACCCTGCCCCGGTTTCTCGAAGATCTCGAGACAGGGAAGGCGCAACAGATCTATACTTCGACTACCTTCCCCGCTTTGGCGGATACTCCCGTCCCCCTCTGGGGACTTACCGATATGAAGCGTTATGCATGTATGAATATTCAGTATTCCCGGGGCTGCCCCTTCAAATGCGAGTTCTGCGATATTACAACCCTTTACGGCAAAAAGAGTCGGACCAAGGATAAATCCCGGTTAGTGGAGGAGCTGGAGGCCCTCTTTTCCCTCGGCTGGAGAGGGGACGTCTTTTTTGTGGATGATAATTTTATCGGCAACAAGAAGAAGCTCAAGGGGGAAGTGTTGCCTGCCATAATCGATTGGATGAAAAAGAGAAGGTATCCCTTTCAGTTCGGCACGGAGGCTTCGATAGATCTGGCTGACGACGAGGAGCTGATGGGGCTTATGGCCCGGGCAGGCTTCGAGTCGGTCTTCGTCGGCATTGAAACGCCGGATAATCTCGCCCTCAAGGAATGTAATAAATTTCAAAACATGAACCGCGACCTTGTGGCGAGCGTGCAGAAGATTCAGCGCTTCGGCCTCGATGTGAAGGGGGGCTTCATTGTCGGCTTCGATAATGATTCACCCGATATCTTCGAGAGGCAGATAGAGTTCGTCCAAAAGAGCAGGATTATCACCGCCATGGTAGGCATGTTGAATGCCCCCCGGGGCAGCGAGCTTTATGAGCGCCTTCGGCGAGAGGGCCGGGTGCTCGAAGAGATGAGCGGGGACAACACCGATTTCTCGACTAATATAATTCCCTCCATGGGCTACGAGAAACTTGCCGAGGGATACAAAAAGATCATCAGCACCATCTACTCACCGGGATCTTTTTATGAGCGGGTCAAGGGATTCCTCTCCGATTACAAACCTTTGAAGACAAATAAGAGACGCCTGCCCCTGAGGTCGATGTGGCTCCACCGCGGTTATTATATAAAGGCGCCACTCAAGACCATGCTGCTCCTGGGGATAAAGGACAGGGCCCGGCGCTATTACTGGAAGCTCCTTTTCTGGTCTCTCCTCACCCGTCCCCGCCTCCTGCCCAGGGCTATAACCTATTCGGTCTACGGTTTTCATTTCCGGCAGATCTTCAGGAACCACGTATGATAGCGCGTGATACTTAGGTGTTGCAATTTTTTCCCGTTTATGTGATACTATATTTCAATGAAGTACCCGGAAGTATCGGTTATTGGTAACCTCAGAAATAAGTCTTTTTTGTCGTTTCTCCTCATAACTTAAAGCTCCGCTGCTTCAAATACAAAAATGAGGTATGTCTAAATGGCAAAAGGTACAGTGAAGTGGTTCAACGATGCAAAGGGTTTTGGTTTTATTACGAAAGAAGATGGTTCGGACGTATTCGTCCATTATTCAGCCATTAGCGACAGTGGCTTTAAATCACTCGCAGAGGGTGAGACCGTAAACTTTGACGTAGTGAGCGGCCCCAAGGGCCCGGCTGCGGCAAACGTAGTAAGAGGCTAGTCCTTTCCGAAAGGGTCCGGGTAATTCCGGACCCTTTTTTTATTCTTCCCCCCGCCTGATTGACGCCGGGCGCAACATATTGTTTCCAATGCCTTTTAAAGACTTTTGATGCCATATCTCGTGAAAAGGTGTATACTATTAGTACGGTCGACCCTATCCTCTTTTCTCCGCGGCTAATTATGGGTGCGGCTGATACGGAATTCAATCGTCTTTCGATTTCCTGTAATAAGATTCGAAGCATACCAAAAGGAAGTGGCATATGACAAGCGTTGAAGAATTTATAGAAGCAAGGAACAGCATAGAGTCACTCGCCAAACAGATCATCCTCTGCGCAGGACGTCACGCACTCCAGGATTCACGGACCCACCTCGATGAAGCTGCCCGCCAATTGGAGGTCCTTAAATCGATGGTAGCCAATGACGTGCAGGTAGTCGTCGCCGGCCGCCTCTCCCGACAACTTGCCGTGCTCGAAAATGAAGTTCAGACAATGGCAGCGAAAGCCGCGAAAGTGCCGGTAAAAAGAGTTTCCACGAGAAAGAAAACAGTAAAGGCTGAAAAAGCTGAAAAAGCCGTCTGATCCGGGAAACAAGAGCCGGACGGAACACCCTGACGAATAGTACCGATTTGCCTTTCCCTCGTTTTAAGGCACGGAATAAAAGGAGAAGACCATGAGCATCGGCCCCATTCTCCCGTCAGGGACAACCCTCATTTATCCCATGATCGGCCACCCGGTAGTCCAGGTAAAGTCGCCGACCACCTTCAACCGTTATTTTAAAGAAAAAGAGATGGACCGGGTCATGGTAGCCATGGATATCCGCCCTGGTTACGTGGAACCCTTCTTCTCCCTCCTTAGAGGATGGGAAAATTGTCCCGGTTGCGTCGTCACCATTCCCCATAAACAGGAAGCCGCGCGCCGCGTGGACGAGCTTTCCCCGCGTGCCCGCGACCTGGGTGCGGTGAATGTGATCCGCAGGACCGATGATGGGCGCCTCACAGGGGATATGGTCGACGGATTGGGTTTTCTCGAGGCCCTCGCCCGTCACGGTTTCGATGTAAGGAGAAAAAATATCGCCCTTTTCGGCGCGGGAGGCGCGGGAGGCGCGATTGCCTACGCAGTCGCGGACGCGGGGGCGGAATCGATTACGGTAATTGACACGGATATCGACCGGCAGCATGCCCTTCTCGATCTCCTGGCCCGTCGATACCCTTCGGTCACCCTCTCGGACCGGCTCCAAAGTCTCGCCCGAATCGATCTCGCCATAAACGGAACGCCTCTCGGCATGAACGGCGACCCGAGGACCCCTTTCCCCCTCGATACCCTCGATTCTCACACCCTCGTCGCCGATGTAGTAACCGAGCCGGAAATGACGCCGTGGCTAAAAGGAGCAGAATCCCGCGGCTGCCCTATCCAGACAGGCTACGAAATGACACTGGGGCAATTTGTACTCATGGCGCGGCATATGAAAATCATAGAGGCAGTCGCTAGTCTCTAGTCTCTAGTGAAGACCCAGGCGAAAAGTCCTTATTCTTAAAGGTTTATTCTTTTACTAGATACTAGATACTAGAGACTGTCTTTTATAGAGACTCTCTTTCTCATACACAACGATATCGCCGCTCCTGCCAATGAGATCGCCCCTGCCAGTATGAAGGCGTTGGCGAAGCTTCCTGTTGCGTCTTTTATCATGCCTGCGCAGGCAGGGCCTAATGCCTGGCCTATGCCGAAGAAGACGGTGATGAACCCTAATCCTGCCGGGGCGAGCCTGCCTCCCACGGCGTCTCCGACTGCGGCCGCCATGATGACCGGCAGAGAGGACATGGAGAGGCCGAAGAGGATGGCGGAAAGGTAGAGCCCCGGAACGCTCTGCCAGAATGGCGGGATAAGGTAGGCTACTGCAAGGGTGATATAGGCGAGCATGGAGCCGTACCTGCGGCCCACCGCATCCGATATCACCCCCCACACTATGCCTGACGAGATGGCGATAAATCCGAGGAGCGCGAGGATGGCGCCGGCGAGACCGAGAGAGACGCCTATCTCTCTCGTGAGGTAGACCACGAAAAAGGTGAGGTAGATGATATAGGAGAAGCCGTACATGAAGTAGACTATGCCGAGCTTCCAGACTTCCCTCTCCCTCCACAACTCTTTCCAGGCACTCAGGATGGTCAGCTTTGCCGTCGTCTTCCGGGGCTCTTCTCCCCCGTACATGGTAAGCCCTTTTTCCGAGGGGTCGTCTCTCAGAAGAGCATAGGAGACGAAGGCAAGGCAGAATACGGCGCACCCCAGGACGAACCATGCATATTTCCATCCCATCGGCCCATACGCCGCCATGAGAGGAGGCAGGATGAGACCGGTGATGGTGAGGCCGAGCCCCGATCCCACGGGCATGATCCCCGTGGCAAGCCCTCTCTTTCGTGCGGCGAACCAGGCAGCGGGCAGGGCCATGATGGGGACATAGGCGCCGCCGTTGCCCAGGCCCGTGATCAGCCTCATCATGAAGGCGGAGAAAAAGGAGTTGCTCAGGCCCGTGGCGAAAAGGCTCACCCCCATAAGGAGAAGGGAGACAAAGACCAGCCGTCTCACCCCGAACCGGGAGGCAAGAAAGCCTCCGAGGAGAGCAAGGAAAAGATAGCCTATGAAATTGCCCGTGCCGATAAGCCCCACCTGGGTATAGGTAAGTCCAAGGCCGTCCCGCATGGCCGGAAGGATAAGGGAATAGGACATCCTCCCGAAGCCGTGGGCCCCCAGGACCACGAGGGTCCCCGTACATGCGATGATCCATGCATAATGGATCATGATTTTTTATTCCCGGGATAATTCACTCTTGCCTTACTACTACTCTACCCGTTCCCGCCAAATTTTCACATAGTTTTTTAAAAAAACCGCTGAAGAAGAACACCTACAGGTACTGAGATGGAGATGACAAAAATATTTTGTTATCTATTTTGACAAATGGTTTTTTGTCAAAATCTTCGACTTCGCCCTGTTCCCAATATCCTTCGTCGTCCCCTATGTTTTTACATGAGAAATGAAGGCTAGAAGAAGAAACAGTCAAAGTTCCTTCGCCTCACACGCAGCCAACCTCCCCCGGCTCCCCCGGTTCTATTCCCAACTGAAGGAGCTTCCTCGCAAGGCCTTCTTCCGTATTCAGGGTATGGAGGTATGTTCCGTTCTCCCGTTTATAGGTGATCAACCCCCCTCCCGAAAATCGGGCCACCATCACCGTGTCCCTCGCTGTTTTCACATCATAAACCGACAAGATCACCTCGCCGCCGAGCAGCGCCTGAGGAGACAGGTCCGCCCGTGCCCCTGTGAGCACATATCGCCCGGGACAATTCCGAATGGGTTCCCATTGCCAGTCATTGATGAGCCGGTCAAAGGTCATGGGTCCTATGATCAAAAATCGAGCTTCATCCCGTCGTGGGCCGCGATCACTTCTATCCCCGTCTCCTTTGTGAGCTGCTCCGCCAGGAGGTGGGGCTTGGCTTGGATCATGGTCATGCCGAAATGGGTCATGATCGCCTTTTGGGGCTTCACGCGGGTGATGATGGCGGCGAAATCATCGAGGGAGAGGTGGTCGAGGGGGCGGTTCGGGTCATTGGGCGCGGTCCTCAATACATTCACGATGAGGTAATCGGTGTGATAGAAATCGGGTAATTCATTGAAAAATCTCGTGTCCGAGATGATGCCGACGGTCCGGTTCAGGTGGAAGACGAGGCCGTATGTCTCCACTCCATGGATATGCCGGACGGGCGAGGTAAAGGCGACGTCTTTGACGGTGTAGCTTTTCTCCGCCTTCAGGAGCTCCACTTTTTCGATAAAGCCCCTCGCATATTTGAGCACCACCGGGTCTGTCGAGACCGCGTCCTCGGGACAGAAGAGGGTCCCCCTTTTCTTGAACCCTCCTTCGGTCATCGCCTCTATAAGGATGTTCACGTCATTGGAGTGATCGAGATGTTTGTGGGTGAGGATGATGCCGTCCAGGCGGCGCGTCTCGAAGTGGTCTTTTGACGCGTGGATCCTCACCACCGCTCCGGGTCCGGGGTCGATGAACAGGTTCGTCTCCCTGAAATTGAGCCAAAGCCCGCCTGTTGCCCTTATCTGGCTCGATGCCACGAACCGGGCGCCCCCGGTGCCGAAGAACTTGATGAAGCCTTCCATTCGCCGCCTCCTCTGTGATATCCTTATTGTAGTGAATCATCCGGGGGAAAGCAAATATGGCGTTAATTGAATTTTCCATTCGTGAATCTTCGCTCGGGAACCTGATCCTTGTGGCAAGAGAGGGGAAGGTGATCGAGCTCGACATCCGCGGCCAGGGCAGCCTCGAGATCAGGAAAGCGCTCGTCGCGCGCTTTCCTGACGGGATCGAATCGGACCGGCCTTTCAGGTCCCTCCACGTGATGCTCGACCGGTACCTCCGGGGGCAAAAAGTTGATTTCACTGTTGACGTGGACCTTTCACAAGAGGGGGAATTTACGCAGCGCGTGCTGAAGGCGCTCATGAAGGTGCCCCATGGGGAGCTCACCAGTTACGGCAGGCTCGCCGCAGCACTGGGATACAGGAACGCGGCGCAGGCGGTGGGGCAGGCCCTGGGCAGAAACCCGATTCCCATCATCATCCCCTGTCACCGGGTAATCCGGTCAGATGGGACGATCGGCGGCTTCTCCATGGGACTCAAGTATAAAGAGAGACTCCTGGCCCTGGAAGGGATCAGACTTCGTTCATGCTACCCGTTCTATACCCTCTGAGGTCGAGGGCGACATAGGTAAACCCCAGCTCCTTCAGCCGGTCAACGATCTTTTTTCTATTGATAATCGCTATGTCGAAATCAGGGTCGGCGACCTCTATTCTCGCCATGTCGCCATGGACACGCACCCGCGCCTGCCTTATGCCAAGGGATTTCAGGAATTCTTCGGAATCCTCGATCTTCTTGAGCAGGACCGCGTCGATTGCCGTCCCGTAAGGCACTCTAGAGGCGAGACAGGCGAGTGACGGCTTATCATGGGTGGGCAGTCCGAGGACTTTTGAAAGCTCCCTCACCTCCGCCTTGGTGAGCTCTGCCATGAGCAGGGGGCTTACCGCGCCCTTTTCTGCAACCGCCCGCCTTCCGGGCCTGAAATCATCCATATCGTCAAGATTCGAGCCTTCCAAAATATGGGCAAGACCCTTCGCCTTTGCCGTCTTTTCTGCCATTTCGAAGAGATTGCGCTTGCAATAATAGCACCTCTCCCTGGGATTGCGAAGGTAATCGGGGTCTGCCATCTCGGAGGTCTGTATGCAGATGTAATCGGCGCCTATGAGAGCGGCATATTCCTTCGCCTCCTCCATCTCCCGGGCCGGGTAGGAAGGCGAAGCGCCTATGAAGGCCAGCACGCTCTCTCTCCCCAGTACGTCAATACAGCACTTGAGAAGAAAGGTGCTGTCCACTCCCCCGGAAAAGGTCACCAGGACCCGGTCGAGCCCCTTTATAATCCTCTTCAGCCCTTCGTATTTCTCCTCGATCGTCTTCATCTCTTAATATAGCAGGATACATGATCCGTCCGCAACACGGGGCCGCTGCGGGCCCTGGAAGGGGAAAATGGATTAATCCCCGGTGACGTGATAATATTCGGCGTGGTGCGAAGATGGCGCGTGCCTAAGGAGCTTTATTTCCATGAATTGGCTTGTAGGGTTGATAAGCGGGTTTCTCGGGGGACTTCTGGGCGGCCTTTTGGGCGTGGGAGGAGGCATCATCATGATACCTCTCATGACGTGGCTCGCGAAGGTGACGCAGCACCAGGCGCACGGGACGAGCCTGGTCGCCATTGCCTTCACCGCATCCGTGGCGGCGGCCACCTATCTGTTTCAGGGGAACGCGGACTGGATGAGAGCGGCCCTCGTCGCCGTGAGCGCGATCTTTACCGCCCGCCTGGGCGCGCTCTTCGCCCATTCCCTACCGGAGAGAAGACTGAGGAGGGCCTTCGGGTGCCTCATAGCCTTCGCGTCCCTCATGCTCATTTTTAAAAGCTACGTGCCCGGACCAGGGGGACCCCTCTCCCCTTGGGCAAGCGCCGTCATCTTTCTTCTTATCGGCTGCGCCACGGGCTTCCTCTCGGGTATGATGGGCGTGGGAGGCGGGGTAGTCATGGTGCCCCTCATGGTCATGCTCGCAGGCATGGGCCAGCACCTGGCCCAGGGCACGTCGCTCCTCGCCATGGTACCGATAAGTATAAGCGGGGCATTCACCCATTACAGGCTCGGCAATGTGAGGAAGGATATTGCATGGGGACTCGCCGCGGGGGCATTGGCGGGCGGTTTTTTGGGCGCCGTGTCGGCGGGGGCCCTGCCCGATGCGTATCTGCGTGTGATCTTCGCGGCGGTAGGGATCTGGATGGCGCTCCGGTACCTCAGGTCCTGACGGACCGGTGATGCATGCCGTGCTGCCCTTCTATCCCCTTATAAGCTCGGGGATGATCATCCACTCTATCTGCCATTTTTCAGAATGGATCCTGTTCAGGCAGACCATGCCGCCCATCTTGAAATCGACGATCGTCTCTTCTTTGTCTTTGGCAAGGAGCATTCCCGTAAGCCTCGAAAGAAGGGGCAGATGACCCACGAGCATCACGTCCTCCTCCATCCCGGCAAGGAGCTTGTACCACACCTCGGGATTATCCGTGGGCCCCAGGCCGCCGCTGCCGCGAATACCTTCCGGGGGTCGTAAGAAGTCTGCCAGGATCAGCGCGGTGTGCCGCGCCCTGGCCTTTCCGCTATGATGGATCGCAGTAGGCTTTACTTGCACGCCGGCCGCCTATTGGGCAACCCGGTCCACGTCCTCCACGCCTTTTCCCGTGAGGCCCCTTTCAGGGTCCTCTGCCTCCCCCTTTGCCTCTCCATGCTGCACGAGATAAAGATACATTATCCTTTCCTCCTTTCCTTCCCACTCCCATCCCGGGAGCGGCTGATCGTAATATAACCCCCCGGCGACCGCTGTCAACGGAAGGGCGCAAAGACGAACCCTGAAGGCAATCGGGATGACCCGTCTATTTTCTTCATTGACAGGGAAACCGTACCTATCATATATTCAGGTCATCGGACTGCACGCCATAACCCCTCACGAACAGGAGACTTCGAGGCCATGACCTACCTCTTTTCCATGTGGAAGAACACGAGAATGATCGTGCTCGTAGCCGTCTGCGCGGCTATCTATGCGGCGGCCCTTATCGCCTTCAAGACTGCCATCCCTCTGGTTCCAGGTATTGCCGAAGTGAGAGTGGCCGGGGTCTTCCTCGTGGTCTTCGGCTTTCTTTTCGGGCCTGCCGGGGCATGGGGGCTCGGATTGGGCAACCTCATCGGCGATGTCTTCGGCGGCACCTTCGGCCCAGGCTCTCTGGGAGGGTTCGTGGGCAACCTCCTCCAGGGCTATGCGATCTACTCGCTCTGGATCAATCTCGCGCCCATTGCCGGAAAGCATTACGAGTGGAAGGCGGGAAACCCTCTCAGCTGGGTGAGGTACATCCTTATCACCATGCTTTCGAGTGGTGTATGCGCTGTGATGATCGCCGTCTGGGTCGACCTGCTCGGCATCGTCCCCTATTCGGTCCTCTCCAAAATTATCGTTCTCAATAATGTGGTCGGCGGCATGGTGGGCGTCCTTCTCCTGATTGCCGTCTATGATATCACGCGGGGACAACTGGGTCTCCTCTGGATCGATGTAATGGATCTCGAGCGGCCCGTCCGGCGCGCGACCGGCCCTCTGGGTGCATGGGTCCTCACGGCCGGGGTCGTTCTCGGACTCACCAGCGGGTTAATCCCTTACCTCCCCCCGAGTATACTCGGCCCCGCGTCTGCCGGGATCATCATTCTCGGCTGTCTTCTCATGTAAGCCCCCATGGCCGCCTCAGTCACTATCGATTCCCTCTCCTTCACCTACCGGGGCAGCCTCGAGAAGGCACTCAAAGACATAAGCGCCGTGGTGGAGGAAGGGGCCTTCGTCGCAATCATGGGCCATTCAGGGGCGGGAAAGTCAACCCTCCTGAACACGATGAACGGGCTTATACCCAGGTTCTTCAAGGGAGAATTCAAGGGCGGGGTGAAAATAAAAGGGAAAGATGTCGGCAGCCGCGGGATCGTGGAGCTTTCCGCCATGGCGGGCCTCGTGCTCCAGGATTTCGAGGCCCAACTCTTCTCCTCGAACGTGGAGCTCGAGGTTGCCTTCGGCCCTGAAAACCAGCGTCTTTCCCGTGACGTGATCAGAGGGCGCGTTGAGCGCTATCTCGCATTCGTGGGTCTGAACGGCCTGGGCAGCCGCGATTCAGCCACCCTTTCGGGGGGCCAGAAACAACGCCTCGCCATCGCCTCGGTCCTTGCCATAGAGCCCGACGTCCTCCTTCTGGACGAGCCCGTGACCGACCTCGATCCCAGGGGGCGGCGGGACGTGCTCTCCCTCGCAGGCAGGCTGAGGGAGCGGAAAAGGACCCTGATTATGGTTGACACCGAGCCGGAGAACGTGGCGGGCGCCGATGTCCTGTGGCTCATGAAAGAGGGTGAGCTGGTCGCCGTTGATTCAACGGCCCGGATCTTCTCAAGTCCCGGCCTCCTCGAATCCTGCGGGGTCATGACGCCCCCGACGATCTCCCTCTTCCAGTCCATGGGCTGGCCAGGCTCCCCCCTGACATTCGAGGAGGCAAAGGGTCTCATGACCGCGCAGAATCTCGCCGGACCTGAAACGCGTCCGGCCCTTGACCCGATCGAATCCCCCTGGACCGGAAACCCGGTTCTGGAGACCCGCGACCTCTGTTTCCGCTATCCCGGAAATCATGGGGATTCCCTCAAATCGGTCAATATCTCCATAGGCAGGGGAGAATTCGTGGCCCTTCTGGGCCAGAACGGCTCCGGAAAAACGACCCTGGCAAAACATTTCAACGGCCTTCTTATGCCTGCCTCAGGCTGCATGAATGTAATGGGCAGGACCACAGGAGAGCTTCGGAAGCGCGATCTCGCGAGATTGGTGGGATACGTCTTTCAGAACCCCGACCACCAGATTTTTGCCTCCACCGTGCGCGAGGAGGTCGGGTTCGGGCCCAGAACCCTTGGTGAAAGCACGAACACAGTGGAAGAAAACGTGATGAGGGCCCTTGAGGCCACCGGCCTCATGGGGTATGAGGAAAGATCGCCATTTCTCCTCACCCGCGGGGAGCGCCAGCGGGTGGCCGTCGCCTCCGTACTCGCCGTAAAACCTGAGATAATAGTCCTCGACGAACCGACCACGGGACTCGATTATACCTATCAGGTGGAAACGATGAAGATGCTCAGGGACCTGAACGAGCGAGGCCATACCATCGTCATCATCACCCACGCCATGTGGATCGCCGAATCATTTGCGTCGAGGGTCGTGGTCATGCGGGAAGGCGAAATCATCTCGGACGGCCCCACCCGGCGCGTATTCAGGGATGAAGAAAGGCTTGCCCGGGCGTCTCTTGCCCCCTCGGGGCTCGTCCGCCTCAGCAACTGGCTCGGGGCGGGCGCACTCACCGTAGAGGGCCTGGTAAAGGAGCTCGGGGGATGATTATCTCCCTCTTCCAGGACCGCGATTCGTGGCTTCACCGCCTCGATCCGAGAACCAAGATGATAGGAACGATCATGCTTTTTGCCATGACCCTCTCCTTCAACGATCCTCTCTATGTGGCGTTCATTACCGCGGCAATAGTATGCACGGCAGTCTCGGCCCATGCGATCGGCGCCCTGTGGAAACTCCGCCTCATCCTCATGCTCCTGGTACTGTTCAGCGTGGCGCTCTGGCCGTTCTTCGCGGAGGGACCGACTACCCTGTGGTCGTGGCGGTCCCTGAAAGTGAGCCGGGAGTCCCTCCTCTTCGGCGTTGCTATGGGCTTAAGGCTCGCCACCTTCGTAATAACCGGCCTTCTGCTCCTCGCCACGACCCGAAATGAAGAGATGACCAACGGGCTCATTAAAATGAAGCTGCCCTACCCGGTAGCCTTTGCCCTATCCACGGCACTGAGGCTTGTACCCACATTCGCGGGGGCGGGGGCGACCATCGTGGAAGCCCAGGTATCACGAGGCCTCGACCTCGAATCAAAGAACCCCGCCCTGCGTATGGGGAAGCTCATCCCCCTCGCGGTCCCTATGTTCATCTCCGCCATCCGCTACACCAATCTTCTCGCCATGGCCCTTGAATCAAAGGGGTTTACTCCCGATGCGGCCCGTACCCTCTATTACGAGCCGGTCATGAAAACGCGTGATTGGGCGATCCTCGCTTCTCTCTCGATTCTTGTCGCCCTCTGTCTCTATCTGAGGCTGGGCCTCGATTTGGGCGTGGTTATGGCCGGAAGAATGTAGCCCTCCCCTTTTTGCTCGTCCAACCAGGATAAATTACCCTATTTGTTAAGGAGGCTGCGAGTCGTGCACAGGGCGCCGGGCTCAAACAAGCTCAGCCGTTCTGTCGGAAACTTCCTGAAGGCGGTACCCGATCGCGGGAATGACGGCGCCGTCCTGTTCGACTGCCCCATGGGCGGCATTGTTGATCAGGTCGAAGAGGCGCAGGTATTTCTCCATATGGGTCGCTTCCCGGGTCTTTGTTCCGAAATATTTGGTCCCGCTCATGACGAGCCCCATCATCACCTTATCGTCATAAATAGTAAGATCGAAAGAACTGTTGTTCTCCCAGCTGACCATGTCGCCTTTCGCAGCCGGAATTTCGTCGCGATAGACTATACGAACCTCGATCCCGTCCTGAAACTGCCCCAGGAGCACGTTTTGGCCTTCGGCGCCCAATAACTCCTCCCGGTCCACCACAAAAACACGGGTTATCTTCACGCCCCGCTCCAAGGCACGGGCGTTGGCCTGGACAAGGTTGAGCAACGCAGCCCTGGAGGTCCAACCCTGGTTAAGGGGGTCGATGGCTTTGATGTCGTGAAGGGCCTGGTCACAGCACTTCGCCGCCTCGAGATAAAATTCGTTTTCATCGAGGGGGATCCGTCCGTGTTTCAGGAGTGAGAGGGTGCGCTTCGCCGAAGCCATCACTTCCTGCGCCTTGGCCTGGCATTCGGCGTCGGTGATCTGAGAGAGCATGAATGTGGTTTCATGTGCCTTGTGATACTCCTCGAGCAGGGTATCCCTTGTCTTTTCTATATCTTCCCGCACCAGATAAGTGCCGAGGGAGAGGAGGATGCCGATCCCGAATATTATATAGGCAGCCTGCTCGTAATGGAGCACGAGGTGGAAGAAAATCGCGAGTCCCGCGCCGGCCAAAAACTCTACAAAGGCTATTATGTTTTGAATCTTTTTCATCATATTACTACTCCCTGTCCTGCCTCATGAATGGTCCGGCAGGAAATATGGATCCTCCCGCGTCTTATTTCCCTTATTTATATTTAAATGACGGTACTGCGGGTAAGAGGCGGCCCGAAGCCTGCAGGCGCCTCTAGGGAAAGAGGATCCTCGAATGTATATATGCCTTAAGCATAACCACTCATCCGACGGGTTTCAAGGCGCCTGTTCTTCCTTTAAGCCCGGTGGTTTTCTTGAGAGACCTTACTTGCCTACCATCTTCAGGACGCGGTCCCATTTTTCGAGCTGCTCCTTGTACCGGTCCTCGAGGGCCTTAGTGTCTCCCTTGATCTCAATCGAAGTAATCTTGTCTCCCACTGAGATACGGTTCACCACCTCCTGGTCCTTCGGGCCCTTCACATAACCGAAGATCGTATGTTTCCCATCGAGCCACGGGGTGGCGACGTGGGTGATGAAAAATTGGCTGCCGTTTGTGTTGGGGCCCGCGTTTGCCATGGAAAGGGTACCGGGTTTATTATGTTTCAGATCAGGCGAAATCTCATCCCGGAACTGATACATGGGTCCTCCCGTGCCGGTGCCGAGCGGGTCACCCCCCTGAACCATGAAATTCGGGATTACGCGATGAAAGGTAAGGCCGCTATAGAAACCTCTTCTGCTCAGCTGCACGAAATTCATCACCGTGAGCGGCGCCTTGTCCGGCAGGAGAGTAAGGTGTATGTCGCCCTTCGTGGTATGGATCACGGCGGTCAGCTCCGGATCCGACCCATGGGCCGCTCCCATAAACAGAATGACCCCCAAAATGACCGCACATAAACTATACCCTCGCCTCATCTGCTCCCTCCTGCTCCGGCTGTTATTTTGAACCAGCCCGCGTCCCGGCGGGCCTTCCTTACTGCCCCAATAGGGTAGTCCCATTTGCGCCTCCATGTCAAATCGATGCAGAACGGTTCAGGACCGCACCCCGGTCCCGCCCGCCTGATGTGTTATTCATGAATTTCCCTTGCCAAGACAACCGATACATGATAATCAACAATGAGAGCACGCAGGTGTAGGGCTTCCGGAGGCGCCGCAATGAGAATTCACCTTGGAGAGATAATCAGCCATGAAGTCCGGGTAAGCCTCGTCTGCCGGGGAGGATATTTCGAATACTGCAGGCTCAGACCGGACCCCGATCGCGAGGAGGGCCTGTCTCTTTTTATAGAAGGGGAAAAAGCGGTCTTCGCCAATGGAGAGCCGCTTTCAATTAGCTACAGCTATAAATCCTATATCTACGCGTTTGAAACAGAGGCATATGCCATAAAGGCCGTGGAGCCTGAGGGAACGCTCATCGCGATCCTCCGGCCCGCAAAGATACTGCGCGTAGAAAGGCGGAAATCTTCGCGCGTGGAGCCCGCGCAGGAAGGCCCGGTGAAAATGACCCTCTCCTCGGCCCATGAGAAGGCAGCCATGGAAGCGGAGGATATCAGTCCCCACGGGGCCTCTTTCGTTCTGCCGGGCCCGGCTCTCCGCTTCGCCCCCGGCTCCACTCTTTTAATTGATATTGAGCTTCCGCGATTCGGCACGGTCCGGGCCCATGGGATCGTAAGGAGCGCAAATGTGCGGCACGAATCCGGTTCCGTTAAATATGGCATCGAGTTCAGCCCGGCCGCCGATTTCGACAGTCCCCTCGCCCAATATGCCCATTGGCGCACGATCGAAAGTCGCGACACAAGCCGGGGCCGGAAGAGACCGAAAAGCGTCCTCCTCGCAATAAAGCAATCTCCTGAAGGCAGGCAGGCTTTCTTCTGTTCCACCTCGCCCGTGGGGCAGGTAGCCGATTTCGGCGCTTTCTCGGAGATAATTTCAGCCGACGTGATAGATACCTTGGAAGATGAATAGCAGGATTTTATTTTCAGGGTTTGAAATAGGAAAGAGTGATGGGAGGTGGGGATTATCCCCGCCCATCCGATACATAATTAAAAGAGAGGGGCAAGG
>DASXUJ010000021.1 GCA_036504895.1 Syntrophorhabdaceae bacterium | reverse complement strand
CGTTTTTTATAAATCCTTTTCTTTTTCGAATCTTGTAATTCTTGACCAAAAGGCACGGAAATTGCTAGAGTATTCTTGAGGCGGGGCCTTATAAAGACCTTCCCGGGGGTTCGGATATGAAAAGATATACTTACATCGTATTAGCCTTGGCGCTGACCATGCTCATGGTCCTGCCGTCATTCACTTATGCCCGCGCGGGTGGTGGACACAGCGGGGGAAGCGGTGGAGGTCACGGCGGTGGAGGTCACGGCGGTGGTGGAGCGAGAGTCGGAGGCGGCTACACCGGTGGACACAGCGGTGGAGGTCATGGCGGGTATTCGACAGGCCGTCCCGGTTATGGCGGCTATCGCCCCTATAGCTCCGGCTACAGAGGTCCCCATGCAGGCTATTATCCGGGAAATCCCGGGTATCGACCGGGTTATCCGGGGTATAGACCTGGGTACAGGCCCGGCTATCCGGGGTACAGGCCGGGTTATCCCGGGTATCAACCGGGTTATCCCGGAAGGCCCTATTATGGGTACCGCCCCTACTGGCGCTCCTGGAATTATTACGGCTACTATCCCCGTTGGCCTTATTACTCGTCCTGGCCCTTCTACCCCTGGTGGGGAAGCCCATTCTGGTGGGGCCCCGCGTATTACCCCTATTCACTGCCTTATGGATATTATGGCGGTTGGGGTGTCTATGCGGGCGCGTCGACCATGTACGTACCCGATCCTGGGGATTCGTCCCCGCCGCTGGCCTACCCGGACCCGGCGCTCACGTCCGATTCCACCCCATCAGCGCCCCAGGACGAGACTGTCGACAACTCAGGCCGACAGGAAGAGCCCCCTCCCGGACAGTGGGTTACGCTCCCGGGCCAATGGGTGGGAGGAACATGGGTGCCTTCCCATAAGGCATGGGTACCCCTTAATCAGTAGCGGTCTTCTTTCGAATATAAGCATAAGCCGGATCGGGTTGTCTCCAGTCCGGCTTATGCTTATATTCGGATTCAGATGGAACGATTTCGCCTCCTGGCCGCCTTCGGCCTCCTCTCCCTTGCCCTCTCGGGATGCGCTGCGGGAAGATACGAATACCGTGTCGCCGTCATCTCCACCGTCTACTACAGTTCGTCCGGAAACGTAAGGTATGTGCTCCTGCCCTGCAATAAGGATATGGACCATAGTCTGCCCCGATTTGAAGATTTCGCGCCGGTTCTCGCGGATGCCCTCGAAGATATCGGTTTTTATGAAGCCGAGAGCATCGATACCGCCGATATGGTGCTCCTCGCTGCCTGGGGCCTCGGCTCAGGCCCGCCTTCCTGCGAACCCCGTCTCGCGGCTGCGGGTCCGGATCAAAAGGCATTGATACCGGTGCAGTATGACGTGCCTTCTTCGCAGCCAATCACTGCCGTCGCCTCCAGGGGCTCTTTCCCTCCGGCTCGCGGGGTGCCGGCTACTCCCTCCCGGCGCTTTCTCGTGCTCATGGCGGTGAGCCGGGAACCTTTTCAGATGCGCAGCGAGATCGTCCCCCTTTGGAAGACCTTCGCCTCGAGCACAGGCTATATCACCGATCTGGGGATAATCCTCCCTGTCCTGCTCGAAGCGTGCAAACCTTATATAGGCACAGCGATGGAGACTCAGATAACTCTCCCCGCGGGCGGGGAGGTGGAAGAGGCCGGAGGCCTTAAGGAGGGTACCCCATGAATGAGAAATTTGAGAAGGCGGAGCGGAAGAATTTCGGGCAGACGGACCAGATAAGGTCCTTTCCGAAGGGCAAAGTCGAACTCCTTACCATAGGAGGGGTGACCGTCGGCCGCGCCACCCTGGAGCCGGGGTGGAGATGGTCGACGTCGGTGAAACCCATAGCCGGCACGGCGAGCTGTGAGGCGCCCCATTTCCAGTACCATGTTTCCGGTATCCTTAAGGTGCGTATGGATGACGGCACGGAGTTCGAGTGCGGACCAGGAGACGTATCCGTCCTGCCCCTGGGCCACGACGCGTGGGTCGTAGGCGACAAGCCGGTGGTAATCGTTGACTTCCAGGGCATGGCCGATTACGCGAAACCCTGAAGGTCCCCCGGCACATGGCGATTCGCCTTTTGCCGGCCGGGACTGAGATGGACGACGGGGGCCCTTCTATTATTGAATACCCCTTTGCACCATAATAGGATAATGTATAGTCATCCATATTAAGACCAACAAAGTGTGCAGCGAGGAGGCATTTATGAAACGACGCGACTTTTTGAAAATAGGTATTGTGGGCGCCGCTTCCGCCGCAGCCGGACTGACAGGCCTTCGCGGCGCATCGGGGGCCGAGGGGGCCGGTCCGGTGTACCGCATCCTGGGCAGGACCGGACTGAAAGTGACGGTAGTGAGCTTCGGGGCCATGCTCACCCCGGAGCACGAGGTGATGGAAGCCGCCTTCGACCTCGGCATCAATTACGTGGATACCGCCCGCCGCTATATGAACGGCAGAAACGAGGAGATCGTGGGCCGGGCACTCAAGGGCCGCAGGGACAAGGTCTTTGTCGCCACTAAAACCCAACCCGGCTCCATTTCAAGAAAAGATATCATCACCGACGTGGAGACGAGCCTTTCCAAGCTGAAGACCGACCGTATCGATGTGATCCAGCTCCATAACCTCACGGGCAAGGACAAGACGAGGATCATGGAGCCCGAAACGCGGGCCGCCCTACTCGAATTGAGGAAGGAGGGAAAGGTGAGGTTTTTCGGCGTCACGACCCACACGGACCAGGCGGAGGTCCTGGACGCGCTTCTCGCCGACCCTGAAAGGCTCTTCGACACCGCCCTTGTAGGATACAACTTTAAGAGCGCTCCTGCAGTAAAAGAGGCGATCGCCCGCGCCGCAAAGGCAGGCGTAGGCATTACGGCCATGAAGACCCAGGCGGGTGGGTATAAGACCGAGGCCCTCGGCAAGATGAGCCCTCACCAGGCCGCCCTGAAATGGGCCCTCATGGATCAGAATGTGACCCACGCAATACCGGGAATGAAGGATATGAGCATGCTTCAGGAAGACATGTCGGTCATGGGCATGAGATTCACCGCCCGTGACGCGAGGGTACTGGACCGATATGCGGAGGCCGTCAAAGGCGTCTATTGTCATCTCTGCGCAATCTGCGAGCCTACCTGTCCGAAGAAGGTGGCCATAAGCATCATTAACCGGAGCCTTCTATACGCCGAGAGTTACGGCGCTCTTGACCTTGCCCGTTCCACCTACGCTGAGATCGGGACGGCATCGTCGGCCTCCGCCTGCGGAGCCTGCGAGGTATGCGTCGCTCAATGCGCCCACGGCCTGGACATCGGCCTCAAGATGAAAAGGGCAAAGTCTCTCTTTGCATAAGAAGGAGGCGGACATGGGTACCCGGACCACTCGTCGCGCACGGACCTGCACCCTGGCATGCGTGATCGGTGCGCTCATATTTTTTTCCCTCCTCTCCGACGGCGCCACCCGCGCTTATGGGGCCGCCACTAATGTGCCCGCCATAGAGCAGCTCCTGCCCGCTTCCGGCTTCGCAAAGGGGTGGGTAAGGGAAGGCAAGGTAGAGCTTTTTACGAAAGAGAACCTCTATGAGCACATTAACGGCGAGGCAGAGCTCTATATGCCCTACGGGTTCGAAGCCCTCGCATATGCAGTATACGGGAAGTCGGGCACAAAAGAAGCGCTCGCCGTCGACCTGTACCGGATGGGCTCCGCGATCGATGCCTTCGGCATTTATTCAAATTACCGGAGCCCTGACGCCGAGACCGTAAAGGCAGGCGCGGAAGGCTTTTTTGACGGCAGTCAACTCATGTTCTACCAGGACAGCCACTTTGCCCGCATATCGGCCTCCGGAGAAGGCACACCCGATAAAGCAGCCTTCATGGCATGCGCTGCCGCCATCGGAAAAGAGCTGCCTTCGCCTGCAAGGCCGCCCAAAGAGATCGGCCTCCTCAACATCCCCCAGGTAGTCCTCAAAACAGAGAAATACATTGCCGAAAGCCTTCTCGGCTATGCCTTCTTCAAAAAAGGCCTCACCGCGGAAGCGACCCTGGATAATAAGACCGTAAAGGTCTTCGTAGTCCTGGGCGATTCCCCCGAAGCAGCCCGCCAGACCCTGGACCTCTACATAAACAGCTTAAGGGCCGCGAAGGTAGAGCCCAGAAATATCGAAAAGAAAGGCACCTTCACCCTCGCCGCCAAAGACCCCTTATACAGGGGCCTGGTAATCCGCCAGTCCGGCCCCTACCTTTTCGGAGTAACCAACTTGGAAAACCCGGAAAAGGGGATTCCATTATTGGACGAACTGGAGAAGAAAGGGAAATAGAGGAGCGGGCGTTCGGCCACCAACTGCATGACAAGATTGTTTGGGAACCACGGGGACGGGAGGGCTCTATATTCCCTGCTTCGGCTGCGCCCGTTACCCACTAAAAGACGGCTCGTCCGGCACTCAGCCACCCAACTCGTCGTGCCTCCTCAAACATGGGTGGCTGTCCTTCGGAACGTTTCTCCTCACCGAGTGGGTAAACCCAACGGTGCTCGCAAGGCGCAGGGAATATAGAGCCCTCCCGTCCCCGTGAAGCGCAATCGATAAGTTAGCAGGGAAGAAAAACCAGAGACCTAATACATGATGTTATAAGAAGATGCACACCAGCAAGCCCCAGTCATAGCCGTGAATCCTCCAAAAGAGCGAAAAAAAGTATCCTCGTCCCGGTGAGATCAAGCGCAAGTCACCGCGACCATAATAATCCCAGCTTTCCCGCGTGATGTAGCCCGCACCGCGGGCGAGACCAACAGTAGGCGCCTTAAGCGGGGGGAGGCTCGGTCGGCTTTTGCCGACCGAGGGGGCGACGTGAGCCCCAATAGATTGTGCGACCTGAGCCCCAATCAATTGTGCGACGTGAGCCCCGTCAATAGCAGCAACTTCCATTTTATTGTATAATGTATAGATGCGCGTCTATTTCGCCCACCCCTGCTTTACCCCCGAACAGGAATCTTTCAAGATCGAGTTCCTCGCGAAGCTTCGGGAAGCCCTTATGGCGCGGAGTGGTGAGGGGGATATTTCCGTGATGGACCCCTTTGACCATAGCCCGAACGTGGAGCACGATCCGGAGGCCAAAGTTGCGATGAGCGAGACTATAAAGGACTCCTGCATCGGCCTCCTGGAGGAATGCGATGTGGTGATGGCCCTGGTTGACGATGATGATACGGGGACCGCGTTTGAGGCGGGTTATGCCCACTGTATGAATATGCCTGTGATTCTCATTTCGGCCGGTTCCTGCGATTTGGCCAATGCCATGCTCCTGGGGGCCGCGAAGGAGCGTTTCGATCATGTGCTTGAGGCCGGGAGGATGGAAATGCTCGTACGCACCCTTGAATGGCTTTCTTTGTCGAAAGACCGGCTGCCTCCTTCGCCGGCAAATAATTGAGGCCGGTGATGGGCTCTCCCGCTCGGACCTGCGGTTCCCTCGCATTGGCTGCCTCGATTCTTCTTGCCCTTATGCCCCGTCCTTCCCTGGGCTGCACCATCTGGGCGGCGACGGGCACAAAAGTGAACGGCAAGGGAGGGACGGTCGTGGCGAAAAACCGGGATAACTCCATGGGTCTTGTTACCGAATTCCGGGCGGTCTGCCGGGAAAAGGGTCTTGCCTTTGCCGCTCTTTTCGATCCTGAACGGGATGGATATGTGGTGGCGGGTATCAACGAAAAAGGGCTCACGGTGGTAAACGCATCTGCGGCAAGCCTTCCCGACGAGAAGAGGCTGGTCGCAAAAGAGGACCTTACGGAGAGGCTCCTTACCTCTTTTGCGACCGTGGATGCCCTGGTCGCCGAGGGGACGCTCTTTGCGACAAGTCACCCCGCCTTTTACCTGGTAGCCGATTCCACCAAGGCCGCTCTCATCGAGGTGGCGCCGGGAGGAAAAACTTCGATCAAGGTCACCGCGAACGGCGTGCTCACCCATGCGAACCATTATACGGACGAGAGTCTGAAGAAGGCGAACGAGCGGCCCACGAGAAAAAGCAGGGACCGGCTCAAACGGATCAACCGGCTTCTGGCGAACGGCTCCGCTTCTTTTGACCTCGACGGATTCATCTCCCTGAGCGAAGACAGAAGCGCGGGAAGGATCGGTGCGATCCGTCAGGAATGCGGGCCTGCGAGAAAAGTATGCACCCTTGCCACATGGGTCGTTTCTTTGCCGAAAGTCGGCCCTCCCGAGCTTTATATCAATATATTGAAATCCGATTATACTGCGGAAAAGAAGAAGCTCACCCTTGATAGCGGTTTCTGGATGAGAATACCTCGACCCCCCGGCCCCTGAACGCCGGAAGGACCCGCTTTTTTCGATCCCGGGGTGAAAAGGTCGAAGACCTTCTGAAGAAATTCCTTTTTCGGCACGTCCTGGCCGGCCTCGGCGACCCTGGAACCGGTTGATACGTTATGAGCGACGCCTGATTTTTCCTTAATTACCTGCTCCACCCGGTCTTTATCGACCGTTCCGGCGAGTCCTTTCTCCTCTATGCGCTTCCATGCGTGGTCCCGCATGGAGACCACTTTCCTGTAGGTATCCGTCCTCACTTCAAGGTAGGTCTTGCCGTCATCACCCACCGCGACCTTCACCGGTTCGTAGATAAGCTCCCCTTTGGCGCCTTTTTGAATCTCAGGAAAGAGTTTTTCCATACTCTCCGGCAGCATCCTTATGCACCCATGGCTCTGGTAGCGGTAGACGCTCGTGGGCCTGATGGTCTCGTGAATAAGAACGCCGGGTATGGAGGTAATTATGGCATACCTGCCCAGAGGGTTTTTCGGTCCAGGCGGGACGGCCTCCTCAACGGTTTTGCCGTTGAAGGCCATCTCCATCTGGATCGACTCGGGGACATACCATATAGGGTTTTTCCGTTTGCCGACGATCGTGAATTTGCCGATGGGGGTGCGCCAGTCGCCGAAATCGTTTTCAAGGGGAAGGCCCAGGCCCACGGGGAAAGTAGAGAGCTGTCCCTTCTTAAAGAGGTAAAGGGTCCTGTCCGCGATATTGATGATTATCCCGTCTTCCACCACACGGGGCACAATCTTCCGCGTAGTGACCTTGATCTGCTGGCCGGGAGAAACTTTTGCCTCGGGGTCGAGACCGTTCTCCCTTGCGATATTCTTCCAGAACACCCCGAGCCGGGCGCCGATGAGTTCAAGGCGCTCTCCTTTCTGAACCGTGTAGCGGGTTTCACCGCCGACAATGAGATCGGCCCCCGAAACGACGGTAGCAAAGAACAGTAAGGGCAAGTAGAGAAGGATTCTCATAGAGACCGCATTTCATGTTAATACGAATCGGGTCGATTTTTCAAGAGAAGTTGCAGTATGGGAATAAAATAACTGTTTTTGTACTTGACAGATTATGTTATAAACCTAAAGCAGGCTGATCCATGACCTCTCAGGAGAGAATCTTTGGCGCCTGCACCCGTTCATTCAGCAGATATCTATCGGGGCATAGAGGATCCCCCAAATCCGGCCCGACGAGGGAGAGCGAAAGGTCGGACCCGTGATCGCGAAAACTGCGGGGGGAATAGGCGGGATAAATGCGCCCCTTGAGAAACAGGCAGATACGCGGCTTCCGAGTCAGGGATAGTTCCGGGAAGGGATGTTTCTTCCTTCCATGGATACCGGCGCGGTCGCAGGTGAGTAAAATTCTATAGAAAAGGGGCGTAACGTGAAAATTTCCACGCAAATCCGGTACGGACTGAGGTCTCTCTGTGACATTGCCTATAATTCGGCAGGCAGCCCCGCCCAGGTGCGATGCATTTCGGAGCGCCAGGGCATTTCCCCACGATATATCGAGCAGATTTTTCAGAAGCTCAAAAAAGCCGGCATCATCAAAAGTGTACGGGGCCCTACGGGGGGTTACTATCTCTCAAGGCGGCCCGAGGAGATCACGATAGGCGACGTGGTGCGGGCGGTGGACGGAAAGAATATCCAGCTCGTCTTCTGCTCCGGTGAAAAACGAGGACCAAAAGCGTGCGACCGGTATGGGAAATGTGTGGTATCGGACGTCTGGAGCGAAGCCTCCCACCGGCTGATGGACTACTTCGACTCCGTCACCATCAACAACATATGCGAGGAGGCGCGTGAACGGGGAATTCCCGTATAACGCGGAGAGGTCCGCTGTGAACGGGCAGGCACCCGGCATGCTGAAGGTTTTGAGGATTAATTAAGATTCTAAAGCATGGCAAATTTTCTGTCCCTCGGTCTCACGGTGAGCACGGGGCAGGGGGCTTTCCGCACAACCTTTTCCGCCACACTGCCTATAAGTATATGCTCTATACCGCTTCGGCCATGGGTTCCCATTACCACGAGATCGATGCCCGCTTCTTTCACATATTCGATAATCTCCACAAATGTTACCCCGGTCCGCGTCACCTTCTTCACCGGGATCGTAAGCTTTTCCGTGAGGGTGCCGAAATCCCTCTCCACTTCGCTTTCAATATTGCGCTCAATGGAAACCATATTCTCAGGCGTAAGGAAGGACTCATAGGGCGTAAAATAGTTGAGGTTCGGAATTACGTGGATCATGTGGAGCTCCGAGTTAAAACGGCCGGCGATGGCCACGGCATATTCGAGAATCTCTTCCGCATAGGGGGAAAAATCCACGGGATATAGAATTTTCGTAAACATGGGGAACCTCCTTTTTTCGTGACTTTGGTTTCTTATATATGTTATTGTCGTGGTAGTCAATCTTATTCGGGTTCTTATTCTTAGATCCTCAGGTCCGCAGTCCTGTTTTCAGGTCGGAGCGGGTAAGGGGAAGTGTTGACTTCGAACCGGAAATCTGTTATAAGGTAATAAGCATATGAGTCTCTCACACCGACCGCGGCGGGTATCTCCGATCACGCAGGTCATTGACGACTTAGAAAATAGTACCTATATTCATTCACGTTTTTCGGAAAGAGAAGTCCGAAAAGAGCCTTTTTTGCGTTTTTGGCAGAGGCTTTTTTAACATTTGGAGATAAGAGATGAGTATAAAAAATTATACAGAAATCAAACATCTTGTGGATATGGGTATGGAAAAGGGATACCTTACCCCCGACGAAATTAACGACTATCTTCCTCAGAATATATTTTCTCCCGAGGACATAGAAGACATATTCGATTTCCTTTCCGAATCCAACATAGATATCGTAGAGACCATAAAAGAGAAGATCGAGACCCCTGAAGAGCCCCAGGAATGGGGAGAGATCGAGAGGTTCCCTTCCGAGCGGACCGACAACATCATCTGGGCATATCTCAAGGATATCGGCCGCGTTTCTCTGCTCACCTCCGAGGAAGAGTACCTGATCGCAAAGAAGATCGAGGAAGGGGAGAAAAAGGTAAGAAATCTCCTATTCGGGCTTCCCCAGGCCATCCACGAGCTTCAGGAGCTTGCGTCGCTCATCAAGAAGGACGGCGTGGCCATCGTGGATGTGATCAAGAATATCGATGAGATGAATTATACGAAAAAGGACGAGGAGAAGTATAAGAAAAGGACCCTTTTCCTGATCAATACCATAAAGACGAGCTTCGACAAGAAAAGGGAGTTTATGGGCCAAGCCCCCGGTACGGACGAGCTGGCGAAAAAGCAGAACGAAAAGAAGGTGAAAGCCCTCGATGCAAAAATCGAAGAATCCCTTGCGAACCTCAACCTGAACAAGAAGGTCCTCGAAGAAATCGTGCGCAAGACGGCGAGACACCTGAAGACCCTGGACGAGCATGAAGGAGTGGCGATTAGAAAGACTTTCGGCCAGATAAGCGATATAGAAAACGGCCTGAAGGTGGTGAAAAACAGGCTGATCCAGGCAAACCTGAGACTGGTCATCAATATCGCCAAAAAGTACCTGAACAGGGGCCTTTCCTTCCTCGATCTCATTCAGGAAGGCAACATGGGTCTCATGAAGGCAGCGGAGAAATACGATTACCAGAAAGGCTACAAGTTCTCCACCTACTCCACATGGTGGATCCGGCAGGCCATCACGAGGGCCATCGCAGACTACGCCCGCACGATCAGGGTGCCCGTCCACGTCCTCGAAACCATGAACAAGATTACCAAGGTGACCATCTCCCTCTTCCAGGAGCTGGGAAGGGAGCCGAACCTCGAAGAGATCTCCGGCAAGGCAGGCCTGCCCTTGGAAAAAGTACGCAAGATCATGAAGGTCTCGAACGAGCCGATCTCCATAGAGACCCCCATAGGCGACGACGAGTCGAAGCTGGGAGACTTCATCGCCGACCCGAAATCCCCGTCGCCCTTTACCGAGCTGGTAGGCATCTCTCTTAAGGAAGAGATCTACAAGGTCCTTTCGACCCTCACCCCGAGAGAGGAAAAGGTGATAAGGATGAGACTCGGCATAGGCGAAAAGACGGATTACACCCTGGAAGAGGTGGGAGAAGTCTTCGGCCTCACAAGAGAGAGAATCCGGCAGATCGAGGCAAAAGCCCTAAGAAAGTTGAAACATCCATCAAGAAGAAAGAGACTGGAAAGCTTCCTGGAATAGAATACCCCGCGCCCCAAAGGGCGCGACAATACAGCTTAATAAAGGCCTGAGACCGGTGACGGTTTCGGGCCTTTTGTTTTGTAATCATCCTAAGGCATCCCGCAGCAGGGGAAGAGCCATGGCAGCCATATACCCCTAAAAAATGCTGAAGCGGGGTGAGTATGTCGGGAACGGGATGGTCTGGCTGCGGGGATTATTCCTTCCGCTCCGGCTGCTCCGGGTCTGGACCCAAGACGCTCCCGGTCTCCTCGCGCTCAGTGCGAAGTTTGTTTTTGAGGTAAGGAATAGTGGTCGTCCGAAAACCAGTTGGTTTGGAGGGGTCTCATCCAACTATCCGGCGCGCGTGCCGGCTACGCCGTCACCGGAACCCTGCAATTGCGGGAGGAAATCAAGTATGATCGCCATGATGGGCATCTTATGTCTCAAAGGTCAACATTTCCAGAGCGTCCCCCTACTCCCTACTTCTCTCGCATTGCACGATGTTTCAACTTGAAAACCAGCAGGGATTGAAGCATAATAGACTCACACAGAACAGGAGGGATGGGCATGATACACGGAAGCTCGAGTCTTACCGTCACGAGTGAACTATCATATTTGCCTGCAATCCAGGCTTTCGCAAGAGAGTTCGCAAGGGAAACAGGATTCGGCAGCAATGATCAGGAAATGATCGTTCTGGCCCTCGAGGAGGCTGTTACAAATGTAATCGAGCATGCTTTCGAGTCGACAGAGCAATCATTTCAGATTATCTTCGAGCCGTCGGCAGGGGGTATGGAGATCATAGTTAAAGACATGGGCTTGCCTTACGATCTTAGCCGCCTCCCCGAATACGAAGCGCCCACGGACGTTGAGGAGATACTTTCGAAAGGCCTCGGATCTTTTATTATGGCGAAATGTGTTGACGAGGTGTTTCTCTGTAACCTGGGGAAGGGAGGGAAAGAACTGCACCTCATCAAACGCCTTCCGGCCAGGAGCGTCGTGGAGCTGGGCGAGTATCCGGAGCCTCCCCCGTCTCTGAAACCAATCGCCGACAAGGCTGTGCCTGACTTGTCCCTTTCAGTCGAGTTGAGGCTGATGAAGTCGTCCGAAGCACTGGAAGTATCCAGGCTCTTCTATCGGACATACGGATATTCATACCTGTCGGACGTGATGTACTACCCGGAAAGGCTTGCCGAGTATAATCAGGAAGGTCTCATCACATCGGTGGTCGCAGTATCTGAAGAAGGAGAAATTGTCGGACACCTGGCCATGACCAGGGAAAAACGTGACGATATCGTGGCTGAGACGGGAAAAGGTGCAGTGAAACCAAGCTTCAGAGGCAAAGATATCTTTACGGGAATGCAAAGACTTCTTAATGACACAGCCAAAAACATGGGTATCAGGGCTCTTTACGGGAGGTCGGTCACGGTCCACAGTGCGACCCAGAAAATGACGGAGAAAACCGGCTATAAAGACTGCGGCGTGGTTCTCGGTTACGCTCCGGCTGATATAGCGTTCAAGGGGATCCAGGAGCAACTCTCCCAGCGGGAGAGCCTGGTATATTGTTTTCAACCCGTCCTTGAGCTCCCGGTCACATCGGTGTTCCTCCCTTCCCATCACGAGCCCGTCTTGCGCCGGATATACTCGAATCTCGGCCTGACCAGGAATTTCCACACATCATCCAAAATAGTTCCCATGGCAGACCTGTCGGTGATGGAAGTAAAGGTGTATTCCGAAATAAATAGTGCGGAGATCGTGATTCGCCAACACGGCGAGGATGTCATAAGAGTCCTTCGAGACCACCTGAGAGACCTCTGTGCCAAAAGAATCGATCATTTTACTCTCTTCCTGGATTTGGGGGACCCGGCCACGATTCTCATGTGTGAAGAGATAGAAAAACTGGGATTCTTCATGGGCGGGATCATCCCTTGCCTTCACTTCGAAGACACGCTGATACTCCAATACCTGAATAACCTGATTATCGATCCTTCCAGGATAAAATTGCATTCCCCTATGGCAAAGGAAATAGTCGCGTACGTTAATGACCGCATCGGCGGGAAATCGGGGACAGCCATAGAGACTTAGAAAACACGTCGGTAGTTGACCAACGTGAATTACCCCCAGTCTCAGCCGAGCTTGTCACGCTCGTCAACTAGGTGTTTCCTTTATTCTTCTGTCGAACGAATTCTTTGTGCGGGGTATGATCATTACCGCCTGAAAACACCTTAACTCGCCCTGGCGGGTGGGCTTAAGGGGGCTGCTTCTGGAGCGACTGCGTAGGGGCTGGGGAAGCCTGCAGCGGAAGGTTCCGGTGACGGCAAGCCGGCACGCGCGTTCGGATAGGTGGATCAGGCCCGGCAGAACCAATCGGTTCGCGAACAACCCTCGTGCCACACGTTAATAATAAACTGCGCGCTGAGCGCGAGGGGCCTGGGAACGCCTTGGGTCCAGTCCCTTAAGCAGCCGGAGCTGAAGGAGTAGCCCCCTTAAGCCCAGCCGTCCTACCCCCAACAATCTCGCCCTTTCGCAAATCTAAAGGTTAGGCCGCAGTAGTGATGTGGTTATGGACCTCTCCATCCGCGACCCTAATCTTACCAGCTTCTACAATCGTCGCAATCGCACACATAGTAACCATTCTCTCCGTAGCCTGCATATGTCGTGTTGTCGTTGGGGCAGTGCCTGCAACTTGTGGGAACTTTGATCACCTGGATCTGGCTGCCGCCGCTCATCGTGCAACAGGTGCTGTCTCTATTGGGGCATGTGCGGTTGGCGCAATCACCTGGGCAGTTGAACGACGTTTCTCCGCTCTCGCATCTCCCGTTTCCACACACAGGCGTAGGCGCACAGGGGCTCCATGTGTAGTCGCTCCGGCACTCTCTGACGCCGCCGACGAGGCATGGCGCATAATGCATTGCGCCACCCGGAGTGCACTCATATTCGCCTGATGGTACCACGGGGAGTCCACCTCCCGGCTGGACCACACCGCCAGGTCGGTTTGGATCTGTGAGCGCAGCGAAGGCTACACCCACGAGAGTGCTGTTGTCATCCAGTTCTTTTCCATATACATCTAATATCTGCGAGCCCACACCCGAGAAGAGTGACACGCAGGACAACGCGTTTGCACCAAGGCATTCAGCGGCATCCATAGCCAGAAAACCAGCATCCATCCCTTGAATTCCAAGCCATGCTTCATCGCCCATCAGGAACGATGCCGTGGCCACGACTGCCCCGGCGCAGGGAAGGGCCATTGTCGCAAGAGAAGCCGGAATGGCGACCACGCAAAGACCGTCCGATATGAGCAACCCGGACAACTTGAGGAGCTCCGCCAGAGTTTGAGTGTCATTGCCGCATACCGGTAAACAGGTCATCGGCGCAACGTATGACGAAACTTCGCGATTGGCGTTATTTGCAGCGATGTTCGTGGCTACATTCACCCCCTTGAACACCTCAATGTAATTGGTGGGTGTGTAGATTTTTGCAATATTAACGGTTGTGCCATTCGCGCTCCAGTTGGAAAAGAGCAGGATGAAGTCGCCCATGACGGTCTTCGTCGGCCTGCCGTCTTCGCCAAGGTACACCACGGCGCTGTTGCCGGTATCATTATTCATATACAGTGCTCAGGTTATCCTTGTGGCGTTGCCCGACCCATCCCGGTCAACCATAGGGAGAAGCATCTCACCGGCCCTGCCGCCGACCATGAGAGCTCCGAACCGACCGCTCGTCAGTAATACGCCCCCCGCGTCCCTGGGGACCACTGCAGTAGTTCCCGAAAGCTTCACGTTTACGGTGAGCTTCGCAGGGTCGTTAGAGGTAATACTCACTATTGCGCTCTTATTGCCGGAGGGAGGTGTGGGCGCAAATGTTCCGCTGACGACGCATGAAGCACCTGCCGTAATGTTCGTGCAATTGTTTGTTTGGCTGAATTCGGAGGCGTTGGTCCCTGTGATGTCGATGCTTCCTATCACAAGATCGGAGGTGCCCGTGTTTTTCACCGTGATCGTCTTAAGTGAAGATGTGGCTCCAGGTCTTACACTACCGAAACTGAGGGACACAGGGGAGGCAGAAACCCTGGGAGGAGGAGCGCTACCCGAGACCTTCACATTTAAATTCGGCTTCACGGGGTCGTTAGAGATAATACTCACTACCGCACTCTTTTTTCCAAAGGGGGTTGTGGGCGCAAATGTTCCGCTGACGACGCATGAAGCACCTGCCGTAATCATTGTGCAATCGTTTGTTTGGCTGAATTCGGAGGCGTTGGTCCCTGTGATGTCAATGCTTCCTATCACAAGGTCCGAGGTGCCCGTGTTTTTCACCGTGATCGTTTTAACTGAAGATGTGGCGCCGGATTTTACATTCCCGAAGTTGAGAGAGGCGGGGGAGGCGGAAATCCTGGGGGAGGCGACCATTGAGAAACCATAACATTGATGAGCGAACACTGATAAAACCAGCACAACGAAAAGCGCAGGCAAGGTCAGATTGGTCCCATATTTATAAAATCCTCTGAATCCTCTGAATCTTTCAGAATGAGTGTATTTCTTTGTCATCTTATTCCTCTTCTCCTTAAGGCGGTCAAGTAGGTCGATCGAATTATTAAATTCTGAACATTCAAAAGAGCGGGAGAGAACTCTCTTCTCTTATCGGCTGGGCTTACTGCCGGGAGGTTTCTTGTCTCCCAATCGAAATCTATTATGCTCCATACTTTATGAAAGGTCAACCATGATGTGTTCGCTTATACTGTCGAATGTCACGAGAAATCAGGTATGCCGCACATCAATGCCGGAGCCACCAGTAAAACCGAGTGCTTTCATCTAAATTCGAGGCACTTTTCAATCATATAAGGGCATTACGACGGCATCATTATTTAAATGGGGTCTTTGCTCCCCTCTTTTCGTCTGTTTATAATAGGCAATTCATCCTCATAGTAGGGCAACGCTGCATATCTTTCGTTGGATAAACCGCCACTGGTTCGGGTTTTGGAGAAAGTTTTGAAACAACTTCACTCGCCCTGACGGGTGGGCTTAAGGGGGCTACTTCTGGAGCGACTTGCGTAGGGGCTGGGGGACCCTGCAGCGGAAGGCTCCGGTGACGGCGTTGCCGGCATGCGCGCGCCCCCATAGAAATATAGGATGGCAGAGGGACGCTCGTGCTTCGTCATTTCAATCGATATTGCGCGTCCGATTTCTAAATTTCCGTATATATGCAGAGGCCAAAATGAGGCATTTTCACTTAATAAATATCATTTGACTTGCTCGTCCGTCCACGATTCCTGAGAATGGACGATCTTCCAGCCCTCCGGTTCTTTTTTCCATATCATCGTGAAAACATGTTTGGATTTGGTATGCTTTCCACTTTTCAACGTCATCTCCGAATTCTCCCGGCTTGTCATAAGGGCTACGTTTGGGGCCAGTGGGGTAACTCGTACTTCGAGAGGCTCAACGTGCTGACGATCTCGCATTGCGAAATGTTTCGTGATCAGATCTACCCACGCACTTCGGGTAGCATAATAATCTGTGCCGGCCGTTGCTGATAGAAACTCGTCCTTGCTATAATACTTGGACCATGCATCCGCATTCGACTGATTTACTGCCGAGATCAGTTGATTGAACTGATCTTTGACTTCTTTCCTGACCGTTTCCTTTTCTCCCTCGGTGAAGGTCCGTTGTTGCGGTTGGCACGCACCAAGAAGAAAGGCCAGGAGGAGAACAAATGCAATCCGATACGACGATTTCATATAGGCTCCTTTCAACCCTTATCAGGGTCAATTTTGGTTGGCTGACTGGATTACCATATACCGTCGCCACACTTCTCCGGGTACCGAATCTATTGTGCGTTAGGGCGCAAAAGATTTCAAGGATAAAATTCCCGCCTATCCATTGAATGCCGCATCTGAAAGCGGGAATAGGCAACCTATGCCACGGATGCCTATTCGGAAGGCTGGACGGATGCCCACAGGGTCGGCATTTCGGTTATGGCTTCAGGATTTATAATTCTTGATAATTGCAACGTGCTCTGGTGGGTGGGCCGAGTGAGCTGCTTCTCGGGCGACCTGCGAAGGGGCTGCAGGGGTTCGTCTAAATTTCTTCCCCTTAGTTATCTCTTGCGATATAAACCCCTCCCACTATGGGATCCGTACGGTTTCTTTCCATGAGGAGGGAGAGGATCTTTTCCTGGAGCTGTACGCCTTTGGGGAGGAGCTTTACTCCGCTTGCGGCGTAGACGTCCTCGGCTACCACCATTCCGGGTTTTAAGCCTTCGAGGGGGAGCTTCATCTTTCCGCCTTCTTTTTTTCTCCTGTCTAAGAGAAATTCTATGAGAGGATTGGCAACCCTCGGGTCGAGGACCCTGTGCATATTTCTCCGTACGCCTTCGACCACGGCCTCTACGGGTCCGCCGTCGGCACAGAGCTCTTCGGCGAAGAGTATTGCCCTCAGCACCCTTGCCCCCAAGGGGATCTGTTCGCCCATGAGACCTTCAGGGGCGCCTGTGCCGTCATAATTCTCCAACTGGTGATAGACTGCCTCCGCCGAATCCCGGTAGCCTGTGATCGTGGAGATGATCATGGAACCTACCGTCGCGTATTGCTGAAAAATGGGCATCAATCCCGTCGGAACGTTTCTCAGGTTCTTATCGATCAAGGTATCGGGGAGACCGACTTTACCCATCTCGTGCATGAGGGCTGCGAAAATGAGGCTTTTTCGCGCTTCTTTGTTCAATTCCAGTCTCTGGGCGAGGAATTCTGCGGCGGCCTTTGCCGTCTCCGCCCGGTCGCTGGTGCCCGGCATGCGGACCTCCAGGATCTTGAGGAGAATGGCGGTCATCTCCTTGAAATTTCTTTCGAGAAGCTCGTTTGCCGTCTCGAGCCTGCTCTTCTCTTCCTTGAGGGCCACCTGCAGGCAGCGCATCTTGAGGAGGGTGCGGACCTTCGGGAGCAGGACCTTGCGGCAGAGAGACCTCTCGATGTAGTCGTCTGCCCCTTCGTGGTGGCCCCTCCCGAAATCGGGGAGCTGATCCCTCTCATAGACGATGAGGAAGGTGGGGTGAGGGGGATCGAGATCCTCTTTCACCCGCCTTATAAGCTCGATGGAGTCTTCGAGATCGGTGAATCCGCTCATTACGAGGTCGGGGTTTGTTTCGAGGCTTAAGAGGGTACCCTCGGCGATGCTCCCCCCGTGGACGACCTTAAGCTGGGGGTCCTGCCACAGGATGCCCAGCAAGGCGCGAAGCTCCGCCTCGTTATCGTCGACTATTACTATTCTGAATTTCCGGCCCTCTTCGGTCATTTCCCTTTATTCCCTGAAGCAGGGGCAGCGGGATTCGGCGGGGGTGAGGTTTTCACTTCCGCCTTGGCGGGGGTGGCCGGTTTCTCGGGCGGAACGAGGATACTCACTCTCCTGTTCGAAAAATCCATGGGCTTGTCGGGCACTCTCAGTTTCCTGTCCGCAAAGCCCCTTACCTGGACGATCTGGTTCTTCCTGAGCCCGCCGTTCTCCATGATATTCCTCGCGCTGTTTGCCCGGTCCGTGCTCAAATCCCAGTTGGAATAGCCGGAGGCGACGTACGGTCGCGCGTCCGTGTACCCTTCGATTACCACGGGATTCTGCAACATGGCGAGATGGCCGGCGATCACCTTGAGGAGCTTCACCGTCTCCGGTTTGCACTGGGCCTTGCCGATGTCGAAAAAAAGCCCTTCGGAAGCCTCGACAAGATCGATCCGCAGCCCTTCTTCAGTTACCGTTAGATGGATCTTGTCGACAAACTTCTTGAATTCGGGCGTGCCCGAAATGGCTTTCTCAATGGTTGCCGCTTCCGCCTTCAGCTTCTCCATCTCCGCGGCAGCGCCGCCCGCCTCAAACGGGACCGGAGGAGGAGGCAACGCAGCAGTCTTCTGCGCGTCCGAAAGGAGTCCCCCTTTCGTGCTCGTAAAGACGCCGGGGTCTTTGAAATAGGCGGAGATCGCCTGTTTGACCGCGGCGCTCTGCCCCACGATCCAGAGCACGATGAAAAGGGCCATCATTGCGGTAACGAAATCGGCGTAGGCCACCTTCCAGGCCCCGCCGTGGTGTCCGCCCCCATGGCCCCTCTTTTTCTTTATAATTATTCTTACCGGGGCGTTATGTTCTTCATCCATTTACCTTCCTGCCTTTTACGTAATCTTCCATCTCCTGGAAACCGGGCCTCATTTCCCCGGGTATTGCCCGCCGCGCGAATTCCACCGAGATTATCGGGTTAAATCCCTTTGCAAAGGCGATCATGCCTGCCTTGATCGCCTCAAACACCTTCGATTCCTCGTCATTAATGATATCGATATTTGTCGCGAGGGGCTGGAGAAAACCGTAGGAGATGAAGATCCCCAGGAAGGTCCCCACCAGTGCCGCGGCCACCTTATGGCCTATCTCCTCCGGAGGTCCGTTGATCGCGCCCATGGTGATCACGATTCCCAGCACCGCGGCAACAATCCCGAGACCCGGCATGGAGTCGCCGATCTTCTGGAGGATCATGCCCGGCTTCATGCCTTCACTGTGGTGGGTTTCGATATCGCCATCCATAAGGGCCTCCATATCATGGGCGGGCACTCCTCCCAATACCACGAGACGGAAAGTATCGCACATGAAATGAAGCTGGTGGTGCTGGGCGACGAACCGGGGATACTGGGTAAAGATGGAGCTCTCCTCCGGCTTCTCGATGTGCGTCTCCAGCGCGATAAGGCCATCCTTACGGCTCACCTGAAATATCTCGTACATCAGTTTCAAAAGGTCAAGATACGTCTGGGAGTCGATGGAAGAACCCTTCAGGGTCTGGAGCATTTTCCCGATGATCTTCTTGAGAAGGCTCGTAGGGGCCGATATCATCAGCGCCCCCAACGCAGCGCCGCCGATGATGAGAAACTCGGCAAACTGCATAAGCACGAGAAATGGTCCGCCCTCAAGGGCAAATCCCCCCAGTACCGCCCCAAGCACCACAAAAACGCCTACAATGACGAACATGTACTCTCCCCTCCACGGTGTAAATAACCCATCCTCATAATATCCCGATTACCCGATCTCAAAGCCGCCACTTCCGTGAAACCCCCTTCACACAGAATATCTCTCCGCTTGTCTCCAAAGGTCCGGTAACTCAGTTATCGGCACCGGCATAGAATACTTTACCCACCGAGTCAGCCACTCAATTCCATTTATTATCAGGCTGGGCCTTTTAGGCTCTGATTCCACTATTTCCAAATTAATTATCCCCAGGAGGGGATATGGCCTGTTCCCTCTCGGTGCGTTAAGCGCAGGGTAGCGAAGAAAACTCAGCGGAAAAAGGGGCGAGGTAGTACCCCCCGAGTCAAAGTAAGGGGGGATGGGGGGGAAGCATTCGCCCCTTTTTCCGCGCCAAGTTTTCTCTACCCGGAGCGTGCACGGGGATAAACCGCCAACGCCCCTCCGCCACCCCCCGACCCTGCTTTAAATGCTTGATTTTTTGGAAGAAGGGAGTGTAAAATTCACAGGATTCAGTCACATCGAATATCGGGGAAAAGGAGTCTTCATGAAAAAGTATGAGCCTGATACAATCAGAAACGCAGGTATATTTTCGCACGGAGGGGAGGGCAAGACATCAATTGTCGAGGCGATGCTTTTTCTTTCAGGAGAGAATACGAGGCTTGGCAGGGTAGACGACGGCACCTCGCTCATGGATTATGAGCCCGAGGAGATCGACCGGAAGGTCACAATCTCCTCTTCCATCGCTGCTTTCGAATGGGGCAAGAACAAGATCAACTTCATCGATACTCCGGGAGACGACAATTTCGTGGCAGACGCGAAATCGTGCATGAGGGTCGTCGACGGCGCGGTGATCGTAGTCGGCGCGGTTTCGGGTGTTCAGGTGCAGACGGAGAAGGTGTGGGGGTATGCGAAGGAATTCGGCATACCGGTGGTAATCTTCCTCAACAAGATGGACCGCGAAAGGGCTGATTTCGACCGCGCTCTCGCGGGCGTGCAGAAGACCTTTTCCGATGCCTCGGTCCTGGCGATCCAGCTTCCCATAGGCAAGGAGGAAAATTTCAAGGGCATGGTCGATCTTCTCGCCATGAAGGCGTATATCTTCAAGGGCGACGGGTCCGGCTCCTATGATACCGTTGCAATCCCGGCGGAAATGGCCGACGACGCCGCCTCCTACCGGGAGAAGCTTATCGAGACCGCGGTGGAGACGGACGACGAAGTGATGGAGCGCTACCTCAATGGAGACGAGATCTCGGAGGAGGAGATAGAGAAGTGCCTCCGCCAGGGTATATGGACGCGGAAGATCGTGCCTGTGGTCGTGGGCTCGGCAGCAAAGAACATCGGCATCCCCATGCTCCTCGATACGATCGGGAAGTATTTCCCGCCTCCCACATTTAAAGGAGAGGTCGAAGGGATCGACCCGAGAACGAAACAGCCGGTAAAGAGAAAGGTCGCCGCTGATCAGCCTTTCAGCGCCTTTATCTTCAAGACCATTACGGACCCCTTCGCAGGCAAGCTCACCCTTTTCAGGGTTTATTCGGGTGAAATCCATCCGGATATGACGGTCCTCAATACAGGAACCGATGAGAAGGAGAGGATCGGCCAGATCTTCTATCTCGTGGGGAAGAAGCAGAAATCCGCAGGCTTTGCCTCGGCCGGCGATATCGCCGTAGTGGCAAAACTGAAGAGCTCCGGCACGGGCGACACCTTGTGCGACGAAAAAGCCCCCATTAAATATGAAGGTGTAGTAGCCGCACCGCCCCTCATATCTTTCTCTCTCCAACCCAAGGCAAAGGGCGACGAGGACAAGCTGAACACCTCCCTCTCGCGGCTTATGGAAGAGGACCAGACCGTGAAATATAGCCGTGAGGAGCAGACCAAGGAGTTCATCCTCTCCGGCATGGGTCAGGTCCATATCGAAGTGATCGTGGAGAAGCTGAAGAGAAAATTCGGCGTAGAGGTCGAGCTTCATGAACCGAAAGTGCCTTACAAAGAGACGATCCGGGGCAGGACCAAGGTCCAGGGCAAATACAAGAAGCAATCGGGCGGCAAAGGCCAGTACGGCGACACGTGGCTCGAGCTCGAGCCCCTGCCGCATGGGACGGGATTTGAGTTCGTGGATAAGGTCGTGGGCGGCGCCATCCCGAGGCAATATATCCCCGCCGTGGAAAAAGGCGTGGTGGAAGCCATGAACCAGGGCACCCTCGCCGGGTATCCCGTGACCGATTTCAGGATCACCCTCTACGACGGCTCCTACCACGATGTAGACTCTTCCGAAATGGCATTCAAGATCGCCGCATCCATGGGATTCAAGAAGGGCCTCGAGATGTGCAGCCCTACCCTCCTCGAGCCGATCATGAAGATCGAGGTCATCGTCCCCGACGAGCACATGGGCGATATCATGGGAGACCTCAATTCGAGAAGGGGCAAGATCATCGGCGTCGAATCGAAGGGAAACAACCAGGTAGTCAAGGCAGCGGTACCCATGGCGGAGATGCTGAAATATGCGCCGGATCTTAAGTCCATGACCGGGGGCAGGGGCACATTCACCATGGAGTTCTCCCATTATGAAGAAGTTCCGGCCCATATCCTCCCGAAGGTGGTGGAGGCCGCGAGAAAAGAGAAGGAGCTCCTGGAGAAGTAAACCGGCCGGGCTGTTCCTGATAAGAGTCTTCCAAAGGGGTTGAGACCGCGAAAGGGTTCTCAACCCCTTTCAATTAATGAGAGGGTGACGAGCTATGAGAGCGGTGGTGCAGCGGGTCAAGGAGGCCCGCGTGGAAGTGGCGGGCGTGGTGAAGGGCAGCATCAAGGCGGGCCTCCTCGTATTCGTCGGCATCGGCAGGCATGACGGAGAGGGCGAAGCGGAATGGATGGTCGATAAAATTATAAACCTGCGGATTTTCGAGACGGAGGAGGGAAAACTCGATAAATCTCTCCTCGATATAGACGGAGAGCTTCTCCTCGTCTCCCAGTTCACCCTCTACGGCGATTGCTCGAAAGGCCGCAGGCCCTCCTTCTCCGATGCCATGCCCGCGGAAGAAGCACGAAAAATGTTCGCCCTCTTCGTGGAAAAGGCACGCCGAAAAACGGAAAAAGTGGAGACAGGGGTGTTCCAGGCGGACATGGAGGTCTTTTTGGTGAATGACGGACCGGTAACTATGATAATCGAAAGAACAGTCTCTAGTCTCTAGTCGATCGTGGACGGAAGTTCTGCCCGTTATTCGATATTCGATTTCCGTTATTTGTCAGTAAACGACGACTTATAAATGTAAAAGGCCGGGCGTCCTTTTGAGGGAGCCGGCCTATGGGCTTTTTTAACGGGGGTGTAGCTCTTACGTCATTTTCTCTATGAACTCGAATACGGGGATGGCGGCGTGGGTTTCGAAGTGGGCGGTGCCTCTTGAGCCTAGCTCGACCGATACCTTGGAGATCGCTTCGTTGTTTGCCGCCTCCAGGATAGTCACGAAATCGTACTCTCCCAGTACCGCATACTGGGCAATTACCTTGGCGCCCATCCTTTCCACTTCCTTGCTCACTTCCCTTATTCTCTCTGCGTTATTTTTTATGGTTTTTCTTCCCTCATCGGTAAGCTTGGTGAACATCACGTATACGGACATGTAAGTACCCCCTTTTGCATGAGTAACGCCTTTATACTACCTTTCTATACCATCAGCCTCACCTTGTCAACTGCTTTCTTTCTCCCGGGAAGGCTACAAATCCTTTCCTGTCAACGAATAGAGACCTGCCGGAGCGCTAGCCTGCTTCCTTGATTACCCCGCCCGCGACTACCATGTCATCTTCATAGAGGACTACCGATTGCCCGGGGGTGATGGCGTGTATGGGCTCCGCGAATTCCACGTCGAGCAGGCCGCGGGAGAAGCGGTAGGTGCAGGGCACATCTCGCTGCCGGTAACGGACCTTTCCCATGGCCTGCCCTGAGGGCTTCCCGAGGAGATTCACCTCCCCCGCGCTGAGCCTTCTCTTCTTCGTATGCTCCTTTGTCCCGAGGATCAGGGCATTTTCCTCACATCTCATCTCCACCACGTAGAGGGGCTCCCTGAAGGGGATGGCGAGGCCTCTTCTCTGGCCGAGGGTATAGAGATGGACGCCGTCGTGGCGTCCCAGGAGGGTGCCGTCCACAAAATAGGCGGGCCCCTGTTTCAGCTCCACAAAGGGCGAGAGAAACTGCCGGTAATCGTTATCCGGTACAAAGCAGATATCCTGGCTCTCTTTCACCCTGCCCGCCTCCCATCCTATAAGGTGGGCCTGCTTTTTAAGCTCCTCCTTCGTCTCATTTCCCAGGGGGAAAAGGAGCTGCCCGAGGACCCCCTGTTCTATGGGATAGAGGAAGTAGGACTGGTCTTTTGCCCTGTCGGCGGCTTTTCTGAGCCGTGGGCCGGCAGGGGTCTTTGCGATACGCCCGTAGTGGCCGGTCGCCACCTTGTGGGCCCCCATGGCGAGGGCTTTCCGAAAGAAGGCGGAAAACTTTATGTGCTTATTGCACAGGATGCAGGGGTTGGGCGTCCTCCCTTCCCTGTACTCCCGGATGAAGGGCTCGATCACGTGCCGCTCGAATTCCTCCCTCAGATTAAGTACATAGTGCGCGATGGAGAGGTCGTCAGCCACCTTCCTCGCCCTCGCCACCGTTTCGATGGAGCAGCATGCCTTCGGATTATTCACATTTTTGATGTAGGCGGGGAGGAGCTGAAATGTAATGCCTACCACCTCATACCCCTGTTGTTTGAGCATGTAGGCGGCGAAAGAGCTGTCCATCCCCCCGCTCATGGCCACAAAGACCGTTTCCATGGCACAAGAATAGCATAGAGATGAATGAGATTGAAAGTTCGTGTGGTTTGTTGTACTATAGTTATTGAATATTCAGGAGGTTACCTTAATGGGCAAAAAGACAAAGATATTTCTGAGCGTGGTGTTTCTCTGCATTTTTATCCTCGGGTTTATGTTCGGGGCCCAGGGAAGAAAGGTTCTCACCACTGCGGATGATAAAGAGATGTACGAGTACCTGAAAACCTTCTCCGATGTGATAGATCTGGTGAAAAAGAGCTATGTGGATAAGGTAAAGGATAAAGACCTGGTCTATGCCGCCATCAAGGGCATTCTCGAGTCTCTCGACCCCCATTCCTCGTTCCTGCCTCCTGATATGTATAAGGATATGCAGACTGAGACGAAAGGCGAGTTCGGGGGCATAGGCATCGAGATCAGCATAAAGGACGGCTTCCCTACCGTCATCACGCCCATCGAAGATACCCCTGCATATAAAGTAGGCCTCAAAGCGGGCGACCAGATCATCAGGATCGATAACCGCCCCTCAAAAGGGATGAGCATCATGGACGTGGTCAAGATCATCCGGGGCGCCAAGGGGAAACCCGTAGTTCTCACCATATGGCGGGAGGGCTTTCAGGCCCCTAAGGAATTTACCGTGGTCAGAGATGTGATCCAGGTGAAGAGTGTAAAATACCGGATTCTCGACGACAATTACGGCTATATCAGGATCGCCCAATTCCAGGAGAAGACGGCGAAGGACCTGGACAACGCCTTTAAGGAGCTGGAGAAACAGTCGAAGGATAAGCAGCCCCTGAAGGGGATACTCCTCGACCTGAGAAACGATCCCGGAGGACTCCTCGAGCAGGCGGTGGAGGTATCGGACCGCTTTCTGGAAGACGGGCTCATCGTCTACATCGAGGGGAGAAAAAAAGAAGACAGCAAGATGAAATTCTACGCCCATAAGAACGCCTCCGATTACAAGGGACCCATGGTGGTGATAGTGAACGAAGGCAGCGCGAGCGCCTCCGAGATCGTCGCAGGGGCGCTTCAGGATTATAAGCGGGCAATTATCGTGGGCAAGAAGACTTTCGGCAAAGGTTCGGTACAGACCATATTCCCCCTCTCCGACGGCTCGGCGGTCCGCCTCACCACCGCCAAATATTATACGCCCAAAGGCCGCTCCATCCAGGGAGAGGGCGTCTCTCCGGATATCGTGGTGGACGCGAACCTGACAAGAGGCAAGGAGAAGTTCAACCCCATCACGGAAAAGGACCTCCTCGAGAAGAACCTGCCCCCGGAGAAGATTGCACCTCCCGTCAAGCCCCCGGAGGATAAGGACAAGAAAAATAATTCGGGCAACCCGAAAAACCCGAATGAAGCAAAAGTAGCAGAAGACGAAGACTTCCAGCTCCACATGGGCCTCCAGATATTGAAAGGCTGGGACGCGTTGAGAGGCAAATAATAATTGAGGCAGTCTCTAGTCGATAGTGAAAGGCGTAAGGCAGCGGCAAAGGGCAGTCGCTAGCGCGTAGTCCTTAGTGAGAGACATGATGGTTTTTGTTTTTATCTTTTACTAACGACTAGAGACTAGAGACTGCCCTTATTACTAACGACTAGCGACTAGCGACTGCTTTTATTAATTGGTGATTGTTGAAAACCTTTTCTTCCTCTTTCCCTTTATTACTCTGCCTCGTCCTTGCTCTCTCGGGGTGCGCTTCTTCTAAGCTCACTACGTTTGTAAGTGCTCCGGGCGACAGATCGTGCGTGGTGGAGGTGGACCGGAATAGGGCGGAGGGGAACTGTACCGGCCGGGACGGCAGCGTGGTGCCTTTTGAGCTGTGGTCTCAAGCCACGACAAATTATTTTATCCTTGCCCAGGGGCCGGATACTTTTGAGCCTGCGAGGACCTGGACCTACGGGCTTCGCATTGCGGGTAAGGAGCAGGGACCGAGCGACGAGCATTGGAAGGGATACCTTCAGAATCCCCGCTCGTTATGCGTCAAGGCCTGCGGCGGTGAATGGCGGGAGAAGTAAACCCGCGCCTAAGGCGCGGGCGGCCTGAATTTAGGCAGCGTGACCTCTTCCGTCACATCGTCAAAGACCACCTCGAGGGCCATTCCTACCTTCAGATCCTCATCTGCACATCCCACCACCGTACTCATCATCCTTACCCCTTCCTCCAGTTCCACGAGTGAGATATTGTAGGGGCCGCCCTCCTCGAAGCCTTGCGCGGGACGGTGACAGACGGTGAAGGAATAGAGGATGCCTCTGCCGCTCACCCTGGCCCACTCCACGTCGAAGGAAAAGCAGGAGGGGCAGAAGTCGCGGGGATAAAAATAGTATTCATTGCAGCAGCGGCAGCGACGCATCACCAGCTCATGCCGTTTTGCGGCGTCCCAATATGCTTTTGTTTCCCCGTGAATGTGGGGAAGCGGCTTCTTGTACGTCTTTTCCATATCAGTCCACCCCCAGAATAACGGTGCCGCTCGACGAGAGAGAGCCGCCGATGCCGTTACAGAGCGCGGTCTTCGCCCCTGCAACCTGCCTGGCCGCTCCTTCGCCCCAAAGCTGCCGCGCTGCCTCGATGAGGAGGAAGATGCCGAACATGCCCGTGTGCACGCACGAAAGGCCGCCGCCGCCCGTATTGGTAGGCAGGCTCCCTCCGGGCGCGAGGCGTTGGCCCTCCACGAACCGGCCGCCCTCTCCCTTGGGGCAAAACCCGAGGTCTTCGAGCTCGAGGAGGACCGTGATGGTGAAAGAGTCGTAAAGCTCGAGTACGTCGATATGGGAAGGGCTGAGTCCCGCCATGCGAAAGGCGCGCTCCCCCGAAAGCTTCGCCGGGCTGACCGTGAGATCGGGCATACCCGAGATCGACCTGTGGGTATGGGCCTCACCGCATCCGAGGACCCAGACGGGCTTTTTCTTCAGGTCCCTCGCCCGCTCCGCGGTGGTGATGATCACTGCGCCGCCCCCGTCGCTCACGAGGCAGCAGTCCCTCAGCCTGAGAGGGGTGCTCATCATGGGTGAAGCGAGGACATCTTCGATCGTGAGGGGATCGCGCATGGAGGCAACGGGATTGAGGCTCGCCCATTTCCGGGTCGCCACGGCGATCTGGGCAAGCTGCTCGCTTGTAGTCCCGTATTGGTACATGTGGCGCTGGGCCGCGAGTGCGTAGGTGGGAATCGGTATCCAGCAGCCGTAGGGCGCTTCGAACTGCTCCTCCGGCTCCTGGGCGGAGCCCGTGGCAAAGTTCATGCCCATGCCCCTCTTACGGTCCGACAAACGGGTCTCGGCATAACAGATAAGGGCTACCTCGCAGAGACCCGCGGAAATGGCGGCAACCGCGTGCTCCACATGGAACTCAAATGAGGCGCCTCCCGGCATGGTGCTGTCTGAATATGCGGGACTTATGCCGAGATACTCCGCCACCATGAGAGACTCCATGGTGATCCATCCTGAACAGAAAAAGCCGTCGATATCACTCTTCGCAAGCCCCGCGTCATCGAGCGCCCTCTTCGTCGCCTGAGCGATCAGTTGGAGGAGCGTCTTGTCCGGAGTGTAGCCGATATCGGATTCGGCCGCCCCTACAATAGCTGTTTTTACCATCATAACCCCATTCCGTATTTTTTACGCATTTCGCCCCTAACCGTATTCAAAACCGGCCCGACCGTCGAGAATGTCCGGGGAGTCTGATTATTTTAAACTAAGGCGGCCGTAAAATGCAAAGAGAAAAGGGCGGCAATGGTAAGTCCTCAGTCTCAGTTCAAACCCCTTTTCCCGCCACAGATAAAACCGGATAGCACGGCGGATGAAAGCGTCTCTTCCGTCCAACCGGAGACACTGCCGGTTGGACACTCTCCGGCCCGCAGGGCCGAGAGTATTTGACCGGCCAGGGTCGGCCGGTCAAATCCCACTCATTGTCAGTTCATCTGCCTTCATCCGGTTTTATCCGCAGTTATCTGCGGCTAAAGAAGGTTTTTGGCCTGAGTTGACGGTTACCGGCAATTTCAACGGGAGCCGCGGAACGGCTCACATTTGACACCGGCCCCGGAAGAATTCTACAATTAGGTGCCGTGCGATAGATTTTGCGCGTCGCCTTTTGGAGAGAATGAGCCGAAACAAGAAGACCGTTGTAGTGACCCTTTTGCGGCCATGGTAAATTTCGCAGTGGGAAGAGCAGGAGGAGCGGGACGTCCGTGGGGAGGTTTCTTTCCCTTCCATCCATGTCCTGTTCGCGGAGGCAGGCGGAGCGGAACATATGAGGTGCGGATAGGGTTTACCGGCCGAAACCTCTGGGTCCTGCTCCTGGCACTCCTTCTCGCAACGGGATGTCTGATCGCCTCATCCAAGGCCAATCGTGAGACCCTGGACGGTACGCGCATTTTTTTCGGGGATGATAATGTCGATTTTCCCCTTCACGGCAATTTTTCATCCGTCACGGGAGACGATCCCGAAGCAACGCCGATCGCCCGGACCGCAAACCCCTTTGTCCCTGCATCACCGCTGTTAGCACATCACATCTCACGAGCCCCTCCTGATTCTCCTCCAGATGCGGTCATGCCCGATGTTTTGAAGTGATTTTTTAAAAAAAGGAGAAGAAGGAAATGAAAAAAGCATTGTTAGCCCTGATCTGCCTGTTTCTCGTTTCATGCACCACGGGACCGGTGCACATGGCAAAGACCGAGGACGAAAGCATCAAGAATTCCTACGAGGAAATCCAGCTGAAAAACCTCTATGAAAAAAACAAGCCCGTCCTCCACGACATCTATACGAGATTGAGGAGTGACCAGATCAACATCTACCGGGAAGGGATCGGTTTTACCACCGTCAAAGACCCGAAGAACAACGGCCATTATTACCTCATGGTAAATGTAAGGCCCCCGGAGATCGTCTTCAACGAAAGTACCTCCAAACCTGAGGAGCGGTTCTCGAAAGTCATGGGCACCTACGTGGAAAAGTACCTCGCCTACGTGAAGAGAACCGATATCGAGGCGACAGGCGTTGAGGGTGTCTCCTTCGGCGTCTACTGGCCGGTCAGGGATTATTCCCAGTGCAGGGAGAACGGCGGGTTCCTCGAATACATCATCGTCCACCTGTCGAAAGACGACCTCCAGAGCCTCTACGGACGCAGCAAGTCCTTCACGGAGATAACCTCCCGCGCAGGCGTAGTCGCAAGCCTCGACCTGAAAGCACCGACCCATATGAAGCCTGTGTATCAATAAGCCCGACTGCGGCCGGGTTAACTTAGCCCGACCGACCACTGAATTATAAAAGGGAGCCTCCGGATTCGCGAATCCGGAGGCTCCCTTTTATTAGGGGTTATTGAAAGGCATCACACTTTGAACATCCGCACCGTCTCTTTCAAATACTCGGCGAGACCTGATAGCCCTGTTGCTGCTCCCGATATGTCCTCCGAGGAGGAGAGCGTTTCCTTTGTCACATCCGATATTTTGTTTATGTCCTCGGTGATCTCCGCCGTGGTTGCGCTCATTTCTTCTATGGAACTGGCGGTCTGCTGAATTCCATCATAGAGGCTGTCGATGCTGGTGATGATGTCTTTGAGCGCGGCCTGTGCCTGGGACGAAAATTCAACCCCGGATTCGACATTTCGCTTTGTCTGGTCCATGGAGTCTACGGTCTTCTCCACGCCGTTCTTCACGGTGGTAATCATGGTTCCTATCTCCGTCGTGGAGGCGGTGGTCCTTTCCGCGAGCTTCTTCACCTCGTCGGCAACTACCGCGAATCCCCTTCCGTGCTCTCCCGCCCGCGCCGCCTCGATTGCTGCGTTCAGGGCCAGGAGGTTGGTTTGATCTGCAATCTCATTGATGGTGGTGACGATATTCCCGATCCTGTCCGATTCACGACCCAGTTCCCTTACGAATTGTGAGACCGTGTCCACGGTTTCGGCGATCAGGTTCACCTCCCGGATTGCCTTCTCCACAATGTCCTGCCCTCCCCTGGCGATCTTCACCGCTTCTCCCGCGGATTGGGCAATGCCGTTCGAATTTTTCGCGATATCCTCGGTGGCCTGATTCATCTGGGTGGAAGCGGTCGCGACCTGGGTCGCCATGTCTACCTGGTGCCCCGCCCCACCCGAGAGCGTCCCGGCCGAGGCGCTGAGCTGCGCGCTCGCGGACGCCACACTCGCGGCGGAAGATTTCATCTCCATCAGTATTTTTGCTATGTTCTTGTTCATCGCTTCCATGGATTTAGCGAAGAGGCCCATTTCATCACCTCTTTTTAACGCATGACCGGATACGGATATGGAAAAATCACCCTTTGCCATAAGATCTATATGTTCCGAAGAACGCAAAATCGGGATGGTGATGCTCCGGGTAATGGCACGAGAGAGCCACACGCCGACGAGCATGGTAAATGCCCCCAGTATGATGAAGGCGATGCGCCCCGTCGATGCCCTTTTTTTGGCGGTTTGATATGCCTGCCGTGTGGTATTTTCGTTATACAGTATCACTGCATCGGCCCCGTCGAGATATTGTTTCAAGGTCTTTTTGGCTTCCGAGTAACTCGCGGTCGCCTCCTTCGTGTTACCCGCGAGGCCCAACTCGATCACTTTATTGTTGGCCTCCTTCCCCTTCGATACCTCTTCGCCGAGGCTCGCGATGAGGCTCCTTCCTTCCGGGTGAGTCTCCAGTCGCGCAAGCTCTTCCATTGCGTTCTTATATTTAGGCCGCAGCTCGTCTACCTTCTTTTTCGCGTCGAGTCGATCCTTCTCGTTGTCCGCCCTCGCTATCTCGCCCGAAAGGGCGGTGATGTCCGCGAGGGCCGACCGTATATCGTTTGCATACTTTATCTTGACATTGTCATGAGCCACGATCTGGTCCAGATTGCCACTAATACCGCCCAGAAGGATTATCCCGATAATAAGGTTAACCGCAGTCAGGGAGAGGGCGATGCCGAATCCGATTGCAAGCCTTTTGCCGATTTTTACGTCCGTGAAAAGTTTCATTGATGCGCCTCCTCGTAAAATACGATTTCGTGGCCATTGGCGAGATAAAAATCATGGTGGGCCGGCTCACGGTGTCTACGTCAGCGTGTACGGTCTGCGAATGAAGACCTCGAGGTGACGGTCTCGATGCGCAATAACAGGGAAAATAAATTCAGTATCCCATTACTTGTGCCGTATGTTTTGTTCTTCGGCGCTCCGCGCGTTTGCTTAAGCCCTTTTAGGGGCAAAGGCGAAATATTATCATTAAGTGCAGCGGGCTAAGGGATGGGTTTATTCGTGGGCACCCACGTTTCCAGACCATGGGACGAGTAATCGCCTCACTTTTCGCGACTGATGCCACTCAAGAAAGGCATTGGAAGGAAAGCCAACAAGGGCTGCTCCGTATACAAAAAGGCTTGCAAAATTCTCCAAAATGACGCACAATGAGGTTAATCCCGTATGCAAGAAAAGGCTTCCCCCGTCTGCGCCTTCGAATGGCTCGACCACCTGAAATTCGGCCGGTTCCACCTGCGCCTTCTCGTGCTCGGCACCTTAATCACCATCTTTGCAGGATACAGCTCTCAGATCATCGCCTACATTCTCCCCCCTGCCTTGAAAGAGTGGCATCTCACGCCTCTCGAAGGGGGCGCCATGATCTCCTACGGCTTCCTGGGACTCATGATCGGCGCAGCCGGGCTCGGCATGGTCTCCGACCGCCTGGGGAGGAAGAATGCCATTCTTCTCATTGTCGCGGCCTTTTCCGTATTCAACGGCGCCGCCTATTTCGCCCCCAATTTCAAGGCGTTCTGCGTGCTTCGCTTTCTTTCCGGCCTGGCCATCGGCGGGGTAATCCCCCTTACCGTGACCCTTCTCGGTGAATTCGCGCCCTCGAAGATCAGGGCACGGTTTCTCACGGTCGTGGGCGGCGGCTTTACCATAGGATGGGTCGTTGCCGGTCTCGTCTCCATGGCGCTCGTGCCCCGTTTCGGCTGGCGTGCGGTGCTTCTCATCGGAGTGCTGCCCCTCTTTCTTCTCCCCCTTATCAAGGCCGCCCTGCCCGAGTCGGTCCGCTTTCTCGCCGGGAAAAGACGCTTCCCCGAGGCCATAGGCGAGCTTAAGAACATAGAAAGGGCGGCATGCTTCGAGCCCTGCGCGTGGACCCATGACAGCTTCGCCCAATCCGGGGCGCTCACCAATGTGGGCTTCAGGGAACTCCTGAAGCCGGGCCTCCGGACCATGACGCTTCTTATATGGGGCACCTATCTTTTTAATATGCTCGCCCTCTACGGGCTCTCCACATGGCTTCCCTCGCTTCTCGCCAACACGGGCCTGTCTCTCGTAAAGAGCTACAGCTACGGCATTGTCCAGGCCATGGGGGCCGCGGTAGGAGGGGTCCTTCTCGGCTGCCTCATGGACAGGTTCGGACGAAAATTGGGCCTGTGCGTAAGTTTCCTGGTGGGAGGCATATCGGTAATCCTCTTCGGCTTCGTCACCTCCGCCCCGGCCCTCTATATCGCCGGAGCAGCGACAGGAATTTTCATGGTCGGCGTACCCGCGGCGCTCCACGTGGTCGCCGGCGAGATCTATCCCACCCGGTTTCGCTCGACCGGGGCCGGATGGGCCTACGCCATAGGGAGGTTGGGCTCGATCATGGGACCTCTCCTGGGAGGGGCGGTACAGATGGCCGGATTCAGCTTCAGCCAATTCTTCATAGTCTTCTCCATCCCCTGCTTTATCTGCATGATCCTCGTCGCCCTCTTTCCCGTGGGCGTGAAAAACGAAGGCCTCGAAACCATCAGCCAAAAAGTGCTGGCAGGGACGGAAGGGAAGGGGTAGCGGGAGCGCAGCCCCCTCAGCCGGTTCAATGAATCTTGAGTTATTACATTCCCATGGATATTGGTAATGAGTTATAATTAGTTACCGTCGTGAACGAGGAGGAGATATGTATAATATTCGATATGTATATTGGCAGGACGGAGAGTATTGGCTGGGCTATATCGAAGAATATCCCGAGTACATGACGCAAGGCATGAGTTTGGATGAGCTTAAGGAGAACCTCATTGAACTTCACAAAGACATGACCAGCGGCGAGATTCCGGCTATCCGGAAACTAGGGGAGCTGCAGGTAGCGTGAAGCGCGCCGATGTGGTAAGGGAGCTTCTTGCCATTATTGGGGCTTGCGTCGCCCCCTCGACGGGCAAAAGCCCGCCGAGCCTCCCCTTCTCGCTCGCGGTGCGAGCTACATCACGCATTCACGCATGAACGCTTCTACGCATAAACCGCTTTTACCTTCTATGGGCTGCATATTGGTCCGCCATGGTGGGAAACACGACTGGTACCAAAATCCCGATTCAAAAGCGGTTCAGCCTGTTCCGAGACATCAGGAGATCAACGACTATCTGGCTAAAGCTATTCTCAGGAAACTCAAGAAACAATCATAATTTATTGGTAACGAGCTTTTTACCGCCGTTTAACCCCCCATTTTCCCTGCCCGGCCCCGTGTGCTATACTGATTCGTGTACATGATCGCCAACAAAAAGAAGACGTGCTGCGGGGGCGGGCCCATTACGTGGCTCCGGAATCTCTCTCTGGCCGATGGGAGAGAGGTGAGCGTCATCGGCCTCGATATGATTTTTTCTGCCCTTGCGAGGGAGCAGAGGGCCCCGGATAAGGAGACCGCGGCTGAGATCCTGCGGCAGCTCTCGCGGAAGAACAATATCACTCCGGCTCTCGCACCCCTGTACGAAGATGCAGCCTTGAAAGAATATGAGGCCTTTCTCGTGTGCACGATCGAAAAGAAGACGACCTGCGCGCCGGAGTCGGGTCCGGGTCTTTTCACCCGTTTTTTTCAGATTATGAAATCGAAATAATTGAACAATGCAGACGGCTCAGAACATGCGGTCCGGACAGGATGACGTGGCAGGGATTATTTGAGCCACATCCCACTGCTCCGCGATAAAGCCGTTTTCAAAGCGGTAGATTTCCACCACTGCCACATGTATATCCGGAGGCTCGAAGGAATGGACGTGGAGGACCACGTAATCCCCGTCTGCTAAGACACGGATGACTTCATTGGTTAAATCGGGAGGGTCTTTTTTGCAAGCGCCGGCACACTCCTCGAACGCCTCGATCCCCTCATTCGAAGGCGGATTATGCCGTATATAGGTTGGAGCAAGATACTTCCGCGCCGCCCCGAAATCCTTCCGGTTCCCGAGGCAGTCGCGGAACTCTCTGACAATCTCCTTATGGATATCCTGTCGTGTCATATACACTATCAATTGGGCTTGCGCAAACTATAGGGGCTTGCGTCGCACAACTCTAGGGGCTTGCGTCGCCCCCTCGACGGGCAAAGCCCGCCGAGCCTCCCCTTCTCGCTCGCGGTGCGAGCTGGGGAGAGACATGACAACGCATTCTGTTATTCCGCTCTCCATCTTCCCAATGGTGCCCGGTGCGAGCTAGGCAGAGACCAACAACACAGCCGTTAGTCTCTCTTCTTTCATTAGTTTAGATGCGTTTGCTTTTCCGCATTCACGCATGAACGCTTCCACGCATTAACCGCCTCTACCTTCCCGACGCCGCCTTCTTTTTCGGCTGCTGCTGTTGCTGTACCACTGTCATCGGGACCTTTCTCACGAGCGGCCACTTGTCGAAGAAGGTGTTGAAATAGAGGAAGGCCATGAGGAAGGCGAATTGGCCGGCGAGGATTCCCATGGTGGGGAAGCCGAGGCCGAGGTCCGATGCGCCGAAGGGGAGCATTTTGAAGGTCTTGATCCATGCCACGCCGAGTACGGCGCCAAGGACTACCCAGATGCAAAACCTGGAAAGGATCCGTGCGGCCTGATTCGGCACCATCTGGGGCGTGGGGAAATCGTCGAACAGATGGTGCCACATGAGCATGGCGACGACGCCGCTCAGAATGAGGGACGCGATCACGAGGTCTATTGGTGCGCCCGGAAGGAGGTTGAGGGAAGTCACCACGGGCCTTAAAAGGGCACGGAGGCCGAAGCCTACCAACAAGGCGAGGACAAAGCCGCAAAGGCCCATCCAGGGCTGCTTTTTGGCAAAAAACTTCATGGGATATGTCTCGCCGCCTTCCGCGGGAATGAGGAGACACCAGATGAAGCCCTGGCAGAATGCCACGAAGGTGGGAAAAGAGCCGTGGGGCACAGAGGTGATCTCATGGGCACCTATGGAGAGCTTCATAAAGCTCGGGACGATTGCCCCCATCCATACGATCACGGCGGCAAGCATACTCATGGTCCATACGCCGAACCCATCCCAGGGGGCCTTTATATTGCCGGCGAAAGGCCATTTCTGGAGGAGAGAGACAAAGGGGATCTGGACCATGATGACGGTGAGGGCGAAGAAATTGCTCGCTTCCCACCCTTCTATCGCGAGCTGCACGTCACTTGCGGTTTGAGGCGTGAAGAGAATCCCGAAGCTGAAGGGCTTCCACCATATGCCGAGGAAACCGACGATGAGCAGAAATCCGGCCAATCCGGAGAGGACGCCCACGAGGCTATAGAAGATGCCCGCCCCCGGCTGCCGCTCGGTGACGGAAGTCTTTCCGTAAAGGCCGAAAATGAGGGTATGCCATATCCAGGCGTTGATCACAAACCAAAAGAAAGTCGCTTCCGCAAAGCAGGAGAAATATTTGGCCGCCACTTTCGGCTCCACCGCCGCGAGTCCTTCCCCCGCTCCCCAGGAGATGATCGCCTTCGCCGCAGCACCCCACAGGGGCCAATAGATCAAAGTGATCACAAAACAAGCCACCGCGGCGCATACCCCCGTGGCAAGGAGACTCTTGAACTGCCTCTTTACTATAAACTGGCTCATATCTCTCCTCCGATAAATAATGTTCTGAAAGGGACAATGGTACCTGAAAAAGTACAGCCATTACATGACTGTCGTACTTAAAAAAACACAATTATAAATCATATCCAGTAAAGCCTGTCAATAACATTAATGCCGCAACTCCCTCCCTAGTTCCAATTGTGATCAGTATAAGTATCCATATTAATTGGTGTTTTAGACTATCATTCCGATGTTTAGCAGGATAAATGTATAGGATGAAGAACAATTATACGATGGCTTGAATAAAGATAATGGAAAATATTGGTATTCAGTGAAGAATGCTAGTATATTGCGAATGGAAATTCGCATACATCTTCGGCCACTGATCGGGCAGCGTCTGGTCCATTCAAGGCGACCACGAATCATTTTGGCTGTTGGGTCTAAATACCCTTTAGCCCGGTAGTGGGGCGGAGTCCTTCCCAAGTCAAGCG